>JBDTZJ010000041.1:0-12076 GCA_040005255.1 Sphingomicrobium sp. | reverse complement strand
GCGCTGTACGACATGCTGCCGACCGAGCAGGTCGAGCGGCGCATCACGAGCGGTGAGATCGAGATCGCGCCGATCGCCTTCATGCGCGGCCGCACGTTGAACGACGCCTTCATCATCCTCGACGAAGCGCAGAACACCACGCCGTTGCAGATGAAGATGTTCCTGACCCGCTTTGGTATGCGCAGCCGGATGGTGATCTGCGGCGACCCGCAGCAGGTCGACCTGCCCGATCCGAGCAAGTCGGGGCTGGCGGATGCGGTCCAGAAGCTCGACCGGGTAAAGGGCATCGCAACCGTCCGCTTCACCGCCGCCGACGTCGTCCGCCATCCGCTGGTCGGCCGCATCGTCGAGGCTTATGAGGGTCCCGGCAGGTGATGCTGGAGGTCGCCATCGAAGCCGACGCGGAATGGGACAGTAGTCGCTTCTCCGAGCAGCTCGTCCGGCGTGCGGCCGAAGCGGCGATCGCCGAAAGCGCATTCCCCCAGCTTGCGACCGGCGACCGCCCGGTTGAGCTGTCGGTGCGCCTTACTGGCAACGAGGGGGTCCGCGCGCTGAACGCCCAGTGGCGCGGAAAGGACAAGGCGACCAACGTCCTCTCCTTCCCCCTGGCGAAAGCCTCAGATTTGACGTCGGCAAAATTTGCCGAGATGGAACTGTTGCTCGGCGACATCGTGCTTGCTCGCGGCGTCTGCGAAGCGGAAGCTGCGGACAAAGGCATAAGCGTCGAGCAGCACGCGACGCACCTGCTGGTCCACGGCACCCTCCACCTCCTCGGCTACGATCACCATGACGATGAGGAAGCCGCCGACATGGAAGCGCGCGAAGTGCGCGCGCTCCAACGGCTCGGAATCGCCAACCCGTATGAGGTTGCTGCCTGATGGCGACCCGTGACGAAGAGGCCGACGGCTCGCGCCTGTGGCGCGGAATGCGTCACTTGATATTCGGCGAAGACAGCGAACCAAGCCTTCGCGACCAGATTGAGGAAGCGATCGAGGAGGCCGAGGATTCGCGTCCGATCGCCGGCGACCTCTCGCCGCCCGAGCGGCAGATGCTGCGCAACCTCCTGCATTTCGGCGACCAGACCGCGGGCGAGATTGCGGTGACGCGCGGCGACATGGTCGCCGTACGGTCGGACATCAGCTTCGAAAAGCTGGTCGAGGCCTTCGCCGACGCCGGCCACAGCCGGCTCCCCGTTTATGGCGAGAGCCTCGATGAGGTCGTCGGCATGGTCCACATCAAGGACGTCTTCATGGCGAACGTCGATCCATCGCGCGACCGCTCGCTCGCGGCCCTGATGCGCGAACCGCTGTTCGTTCCCGAATCGATGGGGGTGATCGAGTTGCTCGCGCGCATGCGCAGCCAGCGCATTCACCTCGCCATCATCGTCGACGAATTCGGCGGGACGGAAGGCCTCGTTACGATCGAGGACGTGGTCGAGGAGATCGTCGGCGACATCGAGGACGAGCATGATGATCTCGAGGGCGAAGCGCTACTGACCATGCTCGAGGACGGTGTGTGGGAAGCCGACGCGCGCCTGGAGCTCGATGAGCTGGCCCAAACGGTCGATGCGCGTCTGTCGTCGAAGGAGGACGAGGTGGACACGCTCGGCGGGCTGATGTTCCTGCTTGCCGGCCACATCCCGGCCAAAGGCGAGTGCGTCACCCACCCGTCGGGCTGGAAGCTCGAAGCGGTCGATTCCGATCCCCGCAAGATCATTCGGGTCCGGCTTCACGCGCCGGAAATTCGCGCGCGAGAAACGGACTAGTTTTGCGCGAAAAGCTTGGCCGGGTCGGCCATCGCCTTGAACTCAAGCGCATTGCCCGCGGGGTCGAGCAGGAACATGGTCGCCTGCTCGCCCGGTTGCCCCTCGAAGCGCACCGTCGGAGGAATCACGAATTCGACTTCGCTGTTAGTCAGCCGTTCGGCGAGCCGCTCCCACGCCTGTTTGTCCAGCACGACGCCGAAGTGCGGCACCGGCACGTCCTCGCGGTCGACGGGATTGGTCGAACGGCGCCCCACCTGCTCGGGCGCGAGGTGCGCGACGATCTGATGGCCGAACAGGTTGAAATCGACCCAATGCTCGGCGCTTCGCCCTTCGGGGCAGCCGAGCAGCTCTCCGTAGAAGCGGCGCGCGGCACCGAGGTCGTCGACCGGAAAGGCGAAATGGAACGGCGGCAGGCTCATTCCGCTTGCCTGCGCGGCGTGGTCGAGATTGTCGAGCCTTTCCTTAGGCGCTAGCGCGCGTCCAAGATGCTGTACGTCCTCTACGCATTCCTTGCCGGCGCCGCCTCGGCCTTCGCCTTCGAGCCGGTGGGCCTGTGGCCGCTGCTCCTGCTCGCGTTGGCATTGCTGTGCGAGTTCCTGTGCCGCTCGAAAAGCGTTTGGCGCGCGTTGCTAATCGGCTGGGCGTTCGGGGTCGGCCAGTTCCTCGTCGGGCTCAACTGGATCGCGACCGCCTTCACCTACCAGGCGGCGATGCCCGCCTGGCTTGGCTGGGTCGCGGTGGTGATCGTGTCGCTCTACCTCGCCGTATATCCCGCCCTCGCGGCCGGCCTCGCCTGGCGCTTCGGCCGCGAGGACCGCACAATTCTCGTGGTCGTGCTCGGTGGCGCCTGGACCATCACCGAGTGGCTGCGCGGAAGCATGTTCACGGGCTTTCCGTGGAATCCCGCCGCGGCCGCGGTCGCTCCGACGCCGCTCATCACGATTACGGCGCTAATCGGGACCTATGGGCTCTCCGGCCTAGTGGTGCTGCTCGGCGGCGCGATCTGGCTGGAATATTATCGCAAATGGCTGCCGCTGGTGGTGATCGTCGGGGCCACGCTCTTTCTCTGGCTGCTGCCGGCCTCCGCCGTCCCTGCCGACCCGCTCACTGTGATGAATGTCCGCATCGTCCAGCCCAACATCGGCCAGCAGGACAAGTGGCGCCCGGGCTTCGACGAGGAGGCGGCGCAGCGCCTGGCGGCACTGTCGGGCGCGCCGTCGGCGGTGCCGCGGCTATTGCTCTGGCCCGAAGCCGCGATCACCGACCCGCTCGAGGATGCCCGCACCGATCAGCACAACACCTTCGCCGAGTTCCAGCGCACTCGCGCCGCATCGCTGCTCGGCGCCGACGATCGCCTACTGACCGGCGGGATCGCCGTCGTGTCGAAAGACGGCATGCATGTCGATGGGGCCGCCAACAGCATCTTCGTCCTTGGCCCGGGCGGGCGCGTGATCGGCCGCTACGACAAGGCGCACCTGGTTCCCTTTGGCGAATATTTGCCCATGCGGCCTCTGCTCTCGGCGATGGGACTTTCGCGGCTCGCCCCGGGCGACCTCGATTTCAACTCGGGTCCCGGCCCGCGCACAATCGATGTCGGCGGCGAATGGGGGAAGGTCGGCTTCCAGCTCTGCTACGAGATCATCTTCTCGGGCCAGGTCGTCGACGAGAAGCATCGCCCGGCCTTTATCTTCAATCCCTCCAACGACGCCTGGTTCGGACGCTGGGGTCCGCCGCAACACCTCGCCCAGGCCCAGCTGCGCGCCGCCGAAGAAGGCCTCCCGGTCCTGCGCTCAACACCGACCGGGATCAGCGCCGTCATCGACGGGCGCGGCCATGTCGTAGAGTCGCTGCCGTGGCGCACCGCGGGGGCGATCGACGCCGTCCTCCCGCCCGCTGCCAACGCGCCGCCGCCCTTCGCCCGCTTCGGCAATTTGATCCCGCTGCTGCTTGGTTTTGCGCTGATCATCGGCGGCATTGTGCTTGGCCGTCGCCGCCGCTAGAGGCGCGCATATAAAGCTTTCTTTATATCCTTAAATCCAAGAGGACTCGCCCTCGCTTATGCGCAGCTCGTACCTGTTCACTTCCGAATCCGTGTCCGAAGGCCACCCCGACAAGGTCGCCGACCAGATTTCCGACGCGATCGTCGACCTGTTCCTGTCCAAGGATCCGGAGGCGCGCGTCGCCTGCGAGACGATGACCACCACCAACCGCGTGGTCCTCGCCGGCGAGATCCGCGGCGAGGGCATCATGGACGAGGACGGCAATTGGGCGCCTGGCATCCGCGAAGAGATCGAGGAAGCAGCGCGCGGCGTCGTTAAACGCATCGGCTATGAGCAGGAGGGCTTCCACTGGGACCGCTTTGATTTCGCCAACCACCTCCACCCCCAGTCGGCGCACATCGCGCAGGGCGTCGATGCGGGCGAGAACAAGGACGAGGGCGCGGGCGACCAGGGCATCATGTTCGGCTTCGCCTGCGACGAGACGCCTGACCTCATGCCGGCGACGCTCGACTACAGCCACAAGATCCTGATGGAGATGGCCAAGGACCGCCACAGCGGCGCCGCGCCCTTCCTCGAACCCGACGCCAAGAGCCAGGTGACCTTGCGCTTCGAGGACGGCAAGCCCGCCAAGGCCACCGCCATCGTCGTGTCGACCCAGCACAAGCCCGGCTACGACAAGGGCGAAAAACGGGCGGAGCTCCACGCCTACGTCAAGGAGGTCGTCGCCCGGGTGATGCCGGCGCGCCTGCTCGGCAACGAGACCGTCTATCACATCAACCCGACCGGCAGCTTCGAGATCGGCGGCCCCGACGGCGACGCCGGAGTGACCGGCCGCAAGATCATCGTTGACACCTATGGCGGCGCAGCCCCGCACGGCGGCGGCGCTTTCTCCGGCAAGGACCCGACCAAGGTCGACCGCTCGGCGGCTTATGCCGCGCGCTACCTCGCCAAGAACATCGTCGCCGCCGGTCTCGCCAAGCGCTGCACCATCCAGCTGGCCTACGCGATCGGCGTGCCTGAGCCGCTGTCGCTTTATGTCGATACGCACGGCACCGGCAGCGTCGGCGACGACGCCATCGAGGCGGCGATCGGCCGCATCGACAAGCTCGGGCGCCTCACGCCGCGCGGCATCCGCACCCACCTCGGCCTCAACAAGCCGATCTACCAGGCGACCGCCGCCTACGGCCATTTCGGCCGCAAGTCCGAAGGCGAGTTGTTCCCGTGGGAACGGGTCGACCTGGTCGAGGAGTTGAAAGCCGCACTCGCCGCCTAGGCCGCCGTCCGGGTTTCCGCTAAGTCGGCGACATGCTGGCGTTTCTCCTCGCCGCCGCAATCTCGGCTCCTGCAGCCGAGCAGGCTGCGATCTTCGCCGCCGCAGGCTTCAGCCGGCGTGGCGGCAAGTGGCGTACCGATTGCGGTCAACCCGGCCAGGGAAGTTATGAACCTGGAGCGATCGAAACCTATCGCGACCTCAACGGCGACGGCCGTCCTGAAGCGGTGGTCACAGAGGGCAGCGGCTATTGCTATGGCAATACCGGCACCGGCTTCTGGCTGCTGAGCAAGCAACCGAACGGCCGCTGGAAAGTGCTTTATGATTCCCAGGGTATTGCCGAATTCTTGGCGACGCGCGGCGTGAACAAGATGCCGGATATGTCGATCGGCGGGCCGGGCTTCTGCTTCCCGGTCGTTCGCTGGAACGGCAAGGCCTACGTCCAGCACCGCTTCGAATATGACGGGAAGCGCTGCAAGCCGGCTCGGTGAGTGTTAGCGCACCCTTGATGACCGCACACAAGCCCGGCGACCCGCTGACCCTCAACCGGCTCTACGGCCGCTCGACCGGGCACAAGCTGCGCGCGAGCCAGCAGGACCTCGTCGAGCGCCTGCTGCCGCAGATCGAGATCCCGGCGGAAGGCGAGATCACGGCCAAACGCCTGTTCGGCGAGGACCGCCCGCTCCATTTCGAGATTGGGTTCGGCGCGGGCGAGCACCTCGCCGATCGCGCGAACATGCTCCCCGACCACGGCTTTATCGGCGCCGAGCCTTTCCTCAACGGCGTCGCGACCGCGCTCGGCCACATTCGCGACCGGCATCTCGCCAACGTCCGCCTGTGGCGCGGCGATGCGCTCGACGTGCTTCAACGGATGCCCGGCGGTGCCTTGAGCTTCCTCTACCTCCTCCACCCCGACCCGTGGCCCAAGGCGCGCCACGCCAAGCGACGGATGGTCAACGACCGGCCGATCGACCTGTTCGCTGCCAAGCTGAAATCGGGCGGCGAGTTCCGGCTCGCGACCGACGACCCGACCTATTTGACTTGGTCGCTGATGGTGATGCGGGGGCATCAGCATCAGTTCGAATGGCTCGTGCAAACGCCCAGCGATTTCCTTGAACCGCCGGGCGGCTGGATCGAGACCCGCTACGGTGCCAAGTCTCGCCGCGAAGGCCGGCGGCCCTATTATCTGCGTTATGTTCGGGTCTAAGCGGGGGCACCATGGAATTGGATCGCAGGACTTTGCTCGGCGCCGCCGCGCTGCCTCTGGCAGCCGCCCCCGTTGCCGCGGGGGCCGCGGGCGACGAGTGGGAAACCATCGCGCGCGAATATGATGTGACGCGCGAGGTCATTCAGCTCGAGCATGGCAATTGGGGGATGATGGCTCGGCCGGTGCTGGCCACGTACAAGGCGATGGTCGAGCGGGTGAACCGCGACACCAGTTTTTATGCGCGCCGGACGATGGTCGGCGACATTAAGTCCACCCGCGCGAAGCTGGCCGGCGCGATGGGGGTCGGGCTCGACGAGATCGCCTTCACCCGCAACGCGACCGAGGCGATGAAGGCGCTGATCCTGCAGTACAATCGCCTCAAGCCGGGTGACGCGGTGCTTTACGCCGACCTCGATTATGACAGCATGCAAACGAGCATGGAGTCGCTCGCTGCCCGGCGCGGCGTGCGCGTGATCAAGATCGGCCTGCCCGAGCCGGCGACACGCCAGTCGCTGATTGACGCTTACCGATCGGCGTTCGACGCCAATCGCGCGATCAAGCTCGTGCTGCTGACTCATCTCAGCCATCGCACCGGACTGGTGCTCCCGGTCGCCGAGATCGTGGCGCTCGCCCGCGCGCGCGGGATCGACGTCCTGGTCGACGCAGCGCACAGCGTCGGGCAGCTCGACTACCGGCTGCCCGACCTCAACGCCGATTTCATCGGGATCAACCTGCACAAATGGATCGGCGCGCCGCTCGGGGTCGGCGCAATCTACATTCGCCGCGAGCGGATCGCTGCGATCGACCCGGACCCGGCGGAAAGCCCCCGCAGCATGGATATCGGGACGCGGGTTCACACCGGCACGCCGGATTATGCGGCGCAGCTGACGGTGCCGGCCGCCCTTGCCTTCCAGGCGGCGATCGGGGGCGCGCGCCGGGAAGCGCGGTTGCGTTCCCTTCGCGATCGCTGGGTGCGCCAGGTCATCGGCCTGCAGCAGGTTCAGATCCTGACGCCGGAAGACCCGCGAATGTATGGCGCGATCACCGCCTTCCGCTTGCGCGGCCGGACCAGCCACGAGGACAATGTAGCGCTGGCGAAGGCGCTGCTCGACAAGCACCGCATCTTCACCGTGCATCGCGACGGCGTGGCATCCGGATCGTGCGTCCGGGTCACTCCGGCGCTGGCGACGCGGATGAGCGACTGCGACGCCCTTGCATCAGCGATCCGGTCGATCGCGGCCTGACCGGCTAACGCCGAGCGGGGGTCAGCCGCAGCAGCCGCGCACCGTTCCCGTCCTCGAGCAAATAGATCGCGCCGTCCGGCCTCTCGCCGACCCAGCGGATGCGCTTGCGCGCACCCATCGCCGTCACGTCCCACTGTTCGGCCTTCTCAGCCGAGTCGCCGTTGAAGGTGACCCGGATCAGCCCGGGGCCGGTCAGCGTCCCGGTGAAGCCGTTGCCCTTCCACTGAGGGAACAGCTTGCCGTCATAGATCAACAGCGTGGTCGGCGAGATCGACGGGACCCACCACAGCTTCGCCGGATCGAATTGTGGCTTGGTCGCGGGCTTCGCGATCGGGACGCCATCGTAGTTCTTGCCTTCCGATACCAGGGGCCAGCCATAATTGCGGCCCGGCAGAATCACGTTGAGCTCGTCGCCGCCGCGCGGACCCATCTCGGTCTCCCACAGCCGACCTTGAGCGTCGAAGGCGAGGCCGTAAGGGTTCCGATGGCCGCTGCTCCAGGTCTCAGCCGGCGAGCGGTTCGGTCCGGGCCAGCGGAACTCGCGGCCCTCAGCGCTCTTCGCGGCCTCGGTGTCGCGCGGGGGGTCGATGATCGTGACCGTCGGCGCGCCCGTCCGGCCGGCCATCGGGTTGCCCGGCGCAGGCTTGCCGTCGAGGGTCAGATGGAGGATCTTGCCAAGGGGCTGGCTGGGGTCCTGGGCCGGCGTGAAGCGTTGTCGCTCGCCGGTGGTCAGGTACAGGCTTTTGCCGTCGGGGGCGAAAGCGATGATCGCCCCGAACTGCCCGCCATCGCCGCCAGCCGGGTCGTGCCATAGCAGCTGCAGATTCGACAGCCTGACGCCGGAGCTGTCCTGGATCAGCTGCGCCCGTGCCAGCGCGAGTCCGCTGCCGCCGTTCGCCGATGGCTCGGAATAGGTCAGGTAGACGAGCTGGTTGCCGGCGAAGTCAGGCGATGCCTTGATGTCCAGCAGTCCACCCTGGCTGCTGACGACCACGCGCGGAACGCCGCCGACCGGCTGCTTCTGCCCGCTTCCGACATTCACCAGCCAGATGCGGCCCGGCTTCTCGGTGACCAAAGCGGCGTTGGTCATGCGCACGCCCGAGCCCGGCAGGAACGCCATTGCCCAGGGCGAATCGAAGGTCGCGACCTCGCTCGTTGCGAATGGCAGCCCGCTGGGCTGCCCTGCGCTCGGCGACGGCGCGGCGCCGCACGCGGCCAACGCCAAGAAGGCGAATTGGATTAAGCCTCGTTTCATATCGACTGTTCCATCTGCGTAATCTTGGCGTTAGTGCGGCGTCCATCGCGGGGGCGATCGTGGATTTTCACGAAGGAAAAGGTCCAATGCACCCCTGCAGCTTACTCTCATTGGCGACCGCGGTTCCGCCCCACGTCGTAGAACAGGCGGACGCCAAGGCCTGCGCCCGCGAGGCATTCGGCGGCAAGAAGGCCCTGTTCGACCGCCTGTCCGGCGTGTTCGACAATGCCGGCATCGCCCGCCGCCATATCGTCGCTCCGCTCGACTGGTACATGCAAGACCATGGCTGGCATGACCGCAATGCGCTCTACCTGAAAGCCGGCGAGCTACTGTTCATCGACGCCGCCACCGCGGCCATCGAAAAGGCCGGCCTGAGGCCTGACCAGATCGACGGCGTGGTCACCGTTTCGACCACCGGCATCGCCACGCCAAGCCTCGAGGCGCGCGTCGCTTCTCGCGTCGGCCTCCGCGACAACGTGCGCCGAGTGCCGGTGTTCGGGCTCGGCTGCGCCGGCGGGGTCAACGGGCTCGCGCTCGCCTCGCGGCTCGCCTCCGCCGACCCGGGCAGCCACTGGCTGTTCGTCACCGTCGAGACCTGCTCGATCTCGATCCGCCTTGACAGCGATGACCCGGCGGCGGTGGTTGCGACCGCTTTGTTCGGCGACGGCGCGGCCGCTGCCGTCGTCACAAGCGGCCTCCACAGCCTCGCCCGGATCACCGGCTCGGCCGAGAAATTGTGGCCCGGGACGCTGCGGATCATGGGCTGGGACGTCGAGGATCCCGGCCTTGCCGTGGTCTTCGACCGCGCGATCCCGCCGTTTATCGACTCCGAGCTGGAGGGCGCGGTCGAGGCGATGTGCACCGAGCTCGGGATCACCCGCGACGAGATCGACCGCTTCTGCTGCCACCCCGGCGGGGTCAAGGTGATCGACGCGATCGAAAGCGCGCTCCAGCTTCACCAGGGCGAGCTCAACCTCGAGCGCGAGGTGCTGCGCGACTATGGCAATATGAGCGCGCCGACGGTGCTGTTCGTGCTTGATCGGCTGCTCGCGCAAGGCCTGCCGGACAAGGTGATGATGACCGCGTTCGGCCCCGGCTTCACCTGCGCCGGGCTCCTGCTCGAAGCTGCGTGACGCTCAATCTCGTCATTCTGGCGCTCGTCACCGTCGAGCGCGTTGCCGAGCTGTGGCTCGCGAATCGCAATACCAGGCGGCTCCTGGCCCAAGGCGCGCGCGAGCATGCGCCGGGTCATTATCCGCTGATCGTCGCGCTCCACGCCGCCTGGCTCGCCGTCTTGTGGTGGCTGGCGCCCGGCCGCCCGGTGACCCTCCCGCTGCTCGCCCTGTTCGGCCTCGTGGAAATCGCCCGAATCTGGGTGCTGCAGACGCTTGGGCCACGCTGGACGACGCGCATTATTGTCGTCCCCCGCGAGGCTCTGGTGCGGCGCGGCCCGTACCGATTCCTCAACCACCCCAATTATGCGGTGGTCGTCGCCGAGATTGCGCTGCTGCCTTTGGTATTCGGCCTGTGGCGCGTGGCACTGGTCTTCACCGTCCTCAACGCCGCCGTCCTGACGATCCGAATTCGCGAAGAGAATCGGGCGCTTAGCGCTTGTCGACCTCAATGAGGCGATAGAGTGACCCATCGCCGAGCGTGAGCCGCCCGCTCAGGTGATTGGTTTTCAGTGTCAGCCGCACCCGAGAAGCGCCGCGATTGCCGGTGATCGTCCCGTCAAGCGCATTGCCCGCTCGATCGAACGTCAGATCGATCGAGCCCATGAACAGCTCTTTCCCGCCGACGATCTTATAGGCGTCCAGCTTGTATCGCTGGGGAGCAGTCCTGGTGACGCGGTAGACCACATGCTCATCGTGACACGGGGAGGGCTTCACCTGGCAGAGTGAAGTGCCTTTCCACGTGCCGGAAATCGGATCGGCGGCAGCTGCAGCAAGCAGGATGGCAGCAGCGATCATAAGCCGAAATTACGGCGTTTACGTTCGTCTTGCGAGTCTTCGCACTCCCGCCTATATCGCGGCTCTCTCCTCGACATCGCCAGATGCCTGAGGCTGGGGCTCCACGGCCCCGGTCGGAGAGACCCTTGGGTTCAAGCCGGAGCAAGAATGTCGGACATTGCCGAAGTCGCGAAGCGGATCGAGCCCGAGGTGAAGAGCCTCGGCTATGAGCTCGTGCGCGTGGCGATGATCGGCGGCACATCGGACCCGACGCTGCAGGTGATGGCCGAAAAACCGGATACGCGGCAGCTCGACCTCACCGATTGCGAGACGATCTCCCGCCGGCTGTCGGACTGGCTCGACGCCAACGACCCAATCGAGGGCGCCTACCGGCTCGAGGTCAGCTCGCCGGGTATCGACCGGCCGCTGACCCGGCTGAAGGATTATTCCGACTGGGCCGGCTTTGAGGCGCGGATCAGCCTCCGGGAGCCGCGCGACAACCGCAAGCAATTCGCGGGCACGCTCGACGGCCTCGACGGCGAGACGGTGAAGCTCACCGACAAGAGCGGTGTGGCCCACGTCCTGCCGTTTTCCGACATCTCGTCGGCCAAGCTGCTCTTGACCGACAAGCTCATCAACGCCACCGCGCCGCTCAGCATCGAGGGCGCTGACTCCATTCAGACGATAGAGGAATAAGTTACATGGCCACCGCCGCACCCGCTGCCGTCAGCGCCAACCGGGCCGAGCTGATCGCGATCGCTGACGCGGTTGCGCGCGAGAAGCTGATCGACAAGGGCATCGTCATCGAGGCGATGGAGGACGCCATCCAGCGCGCCGCCCGCGCCCGCTATGGCGCCGAGAACGATATCCGCGCCAAGCTCGACGCCGAGACCGGCGACCTCAGGCTGTGGCGCGTCCTGGAGGTGGTCGAAGAGCCCGAGGATCACTTCAAGCAGATCGACGAGAAAGGCGCGCAGAAACTCCAGAAAGGCGCTGCCGTCGGGGACTTCATCGTCGACCCGCTGCCGCCGATTGAGTTCGGGCGCATCGCCGCCCAGGCCGCGAAGCAGGTGATCTTCCAAAAGGTCCGGGATGCCGAGCGCGAGCGCCAGTTCGAAGAATTCAAGGACCGGGTGAGCGAGGTCATCACGGGCGTCGTCAAGCGCGTCGAGTTCGGCCATGTCGTCGTCGACCTCGGCCGCGCCGAGGGCGTCATCCGCCGCGACCAGCAGATCCCGCGCGAGATGGTCCGCGTCGGCGACCGCATCCGCTCCTTGATCATGGCCGTCCGCCGCGAGGCGCGCGGGCCCCAGATCTTCCTGTCCCGCGCCCACCCCGACTTCATGAAGAAGCTGTTCGCGCAGGAAGTGCCCGAGATTTACGACG
>JBDTZJ010000176.1:0-3586 GCA_040005255.1 Sphingomicrobium sp. | reverse complement strand
CGACAGCGCCGGCAGATCCTCGCCCGCGCCGCCTTCCGCGAACGTCTCGCGCGCGGTCTCCGCAACCGCGTCCGCCACCTCGCGCCCGTGGAGCATCGACGTCGCCTCGGTCGCCAGCACGATCTTGGCCTGGTTGATCTCCGCGCCCCGCAGCCCTTCGAGCCCCTCGATCTCGTCCAACGGCAGGTCGGTGAACAGCTTCAGGAACCGTCCGACGTCCGCGTCGGCCGTGTTCCGCCAGAATTGCCAATAGTCGTAGGGGCTGAGCAACGCCGCATCGAGCCACACGGCGCCCTGCGCCGTCTTGCCCATCTTCGCCCCGTCGGCGGTGGTAATCAGCGGCGTCGTCACGCCAAACAGCTCGGTGCCGTCGATCCGCCGGCCGAGCTCTATGCCATTGACGATATTTCCCCACTGGTCGGAGCCGCCAAACTGGGCCCGGCACCCTGCGCGCCGTGACAGCTCCAGGAAGTCATAGGCCTGGAGGATCATGTAGTTGAATTCGAGAAAGGTCATCGGCTGCTCGCGGTCGAGCCGCAGTTTCACGCTGTCGAAGGTCAGCATCCGGTTGATCGTAAAATGCTTTCCCACCTCACGCAGGAAGGGAATGTATTCGAGCGTGTCGAGCCAGTCGGCATTGTTGACCATGATCGCGTCGGACGGCCCGTCACCGAAGGTCAGCAAGCGCTCGAAGACGCGGCGGATGCGGGCAATGTTGGAATTGATCTCCTCGATCGAGAGCAGCTTGCGGCTTTCGTCCTTGCCAGAGGGATCGCCGACCTTTGTCGTTCCGCCGCCCATCAGCACGATCGGCCGATGCCCTGCCTGCTGCAGCCGTCGCAGGAGCATGATCGAGACTAGGTTTCCGACATGCAGGCTCGGCGCGGTCGCGTCGAAGCCGATATAGGCGCTAACCACCTCTTTCGACGCCAGCGCATCCAGCGCCGCGGCATCCGTCACCTGGTGGATGTAGCCGCGCTCGTGGAGCAGCGTCAGCAATGGGGAATTATAGGAATTCATCATCGCCGCTTAGCGTCGTTAACCTGCTCCTGCTACACTATCGCGGTGCAGCTGAATCTGGCCCCGCACCCGGCGACTCAGCCATCCGACCCATTCAAGGTGTGGGTGAACGTCGAGCATTCGGCCGCGTTCAGCGCGACCGCGACGACCAACATCTGGTTTGGGATCGGTGCTCCGGCCAGCCGATTCGTCATTCCCGAGTCGGTCGATCCCAAACGCGCCGAGGAGCTGTGGCAGACGACCTGCTTCGAAGCGTTCCTGCGCGTCCCCGGCGCCGATTCCTATCGCGAGTGGAATTTCGCGCCGTCGGGCGAATGGGCGGCGTACGATTTTACCACCCATCGCGAAGGCCGGACCGATGCCGAGGTCGCGGCCCCCTACCTGCGCATGGAAGACAATTTCACCTGGTGGGCGTTCGGCGCGACGATCAGCGTCGAAGCGAAAGGCGTCTGGGAATTCGGCCTGTCGGCGATCCTGGAAGAGCAGGACGGCACCAAATCCTATTGGGCGCTCGCCCATCCGGAGGGCGACAAGCCCGATTTCCACGACCCCGCTTGCTTCGCCGCTCACCTTCCCTAATCAGCTCACATGACCCTGTTCGGTATCGATCGGCTGCTTGCCGAACCGGAGCTTCGTCGCCCGTTGGAAGGCAAGCGCGTCGCGCTCTTGGCGCATCCCGCCTCGGTCACGCGGGACCTGACGCACAGCCTCGATGCACTGGCGGCGACCGGCCTCAAGCTCACCGCCGCCTTCGGCCCGCAGCACGGCCTGCGCGGCGACAAGCAGGACAATATGGTGGAATCGGACGACTTCACCGATCCGGTCCACCAGATCCCGGTCTTCAGCCTCTACGGTGAGGTCCGCCGCCCAAGCGGGCAGTCGATGGGCACCTTCGACACGATCCTGATCGACCTCCAGGACCTCGGCTGCCGCATCTACACCTTCATCACGTCCTTGCTCTACGTGCTCGAAGCCGCGGCCGAGCACGGCAAGAGCGTCTGGGTGCTCGACCGGCCCAATCCCGCCGGGCGCCCGATCGAAGGGCTGACCCTCAGGCCTGGCTGGGAAAGTTTCGTCGGCGCGGGGCCGCTGCCGATGCGCCACGGGCTGACGCTCGGAGCACTCGGCCAATGGTTCGTCGACCATTTCAAGCTCGACGTCGATTATCGCGTGATCGAGATGCAGGGCTGGGAGCCGGCGGCGGCGCCGGGGTTCGGCTGGCCGCCCGAGCGGATCTGGATCAACCCGAGCCCCAACGCCGCCAACCTCAACATGGCCCGCGCCTATGCCGGGACGGTGATGCTCGAAGGCACGACACTGAGCGAGGGCAGGGGGACGACGCGCCCGCTCGAGCTGTTCGGAGCGCCCGACCTCGAGCCGCTCAGGATCCTGGCCGAGATGGAGGCCCAAGCGCCCGAATGGCTCGCCGGCTGCAAGCTGCGCGAGGTCACTTTCCAGCCGACCTTTCACAAGCATGTCGGGGAGATGTGCCGCGGCGTCTTCATCCACGCCGAAGGGCCGTTCTACGACCACGACGCGTTCAGGCCGTGGCGGCTGCAATCGCTCGCCTTCAAGGCGATCCGGAGGCTTTACCCGGACTACGGCCTGTGGCGCGACTTCCCCTACGAATATGTGTTCGACAAGCTCGCCATCGACGTCATCAACGGCTCGCCGCTGCTTCGCGAGTGGGTCGATGACCCGAATGCCGCGCCCGGCGATCTTGATGCGCTGACCGTGCCCGATGAGCGCGCGTGGGAAGATGAGCGTCGGGCCTCCCTCATCTATTGAGGGGCCAGCGTGGTTAACGAAGAAGTAGGAGGTTCTCCGTATCTCCGCTCCTGAATAGTTCGGGAGCTGGGCTTTAAGATGGCCACCGCGGGAATCGAAGAAATCACCGAAAATGCGATCCGCGCGGTTGCGCGGGATTGCGGATCGCTGTCGATGGAGTGCAGCGACGTCGCCGGCTACGTCAACGGCGTCGGCCAGCGCATCGGCGAGCATCTGAAGATGCTCGACCAGCTCGAGGAAGTGACCACCCGGCTCCTGAGCGACCAGGCGCGCGTGTCAGATTCGACCGACGAGGCGCGGCTTCTGTCCGAGCAGGCGAAAGCCAAGCTCGATGCCGGCCGCGAGGCGATCGAAGGCACCATCGACGGCTTCAAGGGCCTTACCGACCTCATCGTCCAATTGGGCGAGCGCATGGCCGGCTTCGCTTCCGCGATGCACCAGGTCCAAAGCGTCTCCTCGACGATCGAGACGATCGCGCGCAAGACCAACATGCTGGCGTTGAATGCGACCATCGAGGCCGCTCGTGCCGGCGACGCGGGGCGCAGCTTCGCCGTCGTTGCCGCCGAGGTGAAGAAGCTCGCTCACGATACGCGGGCCGCGACTAGCCAGATCGCCTCGACGATTGGCGAGCTGACCCGGGAAGCCGGCGCGGTGACGACCGAGATCAAGACCGGCGTTGAGCGCAGCCGCGCCGCGCAAGGCGGCTTCAGCACGATCAGCGAGACGGTCCGCGAAGTCAGCGAGATCGTCGGCATGGTCGACCGCCAGACCGAGGGCA
>JBDTZJ010000040.1:0-12154 GCA_040005255.1 Sphingomicrobium sp. | reverse complement strand
CATGGATGCGGGCATGATCGCTCGGTACCAGGTACTGCCCTAGAGAATCGGCTAACATGAACCCGATCGAGGTGCGCTAGAGAAAGGCTTGGTAAATATTCCGGCGTGCCGAAACGTTCGAACAGCAGCTGGCGAATGTACATTAGCGATATTTCGTCTGGACCTAATGTCCGCAATGGGTCGAAAGCAGACATTAGGGGATCGGAGATCAACTGCGGGCATTCGCTGCTCCGAGCCGTAGTCTTCCCTGTTTGTGAGCCGCGATTCCCTGTTTAGGCGTTACGGGAAATGCTGCTCAACAACGGCAGAAAACCGCCGTAGGTGTGGCTCAGACCGGCCCCTTGGGCGCGGTGGATTTGCTACTTTCCCTGTAAAATTGCGGCAAACAGGGAAATTGGCAGTGGAGACGAGTTCGCAGCTGACTGCCCGCACCGCCATTCCCATCGTCGCTTGGCCTTTTGGGCTCAGGCCAGCTCCACCCTGTCGCCGCTGAACCGCAGCTTGGCCGTCAACAGCGCACGGAACGCATTGTATCCGCCGGCGCCGGGATGGAAGGCGTGGAAAAAGAGCTGCGGCTCGCCGTCGAGGCCGGGGGCGACCGAGGCGTGGCCGGGCGCCGTCCAGTTCCGCGTCGACTTGAGCAAAGGCTCGCCCTGCTTGCGATAGGGGCCGAACACATGATCGGCGACGGCAACCCCGATGCCATAGGCCGGAGTTCCGAAATCGTTGCCGGCGTAGAACAGCCAGTAGCGGCCATCCTGAAGTGTGCAGAACGGGCCTTCGATCAAATGGCCTTCCCAGTCGAGGTCGTTGGCGAGGACAATCTGCGACTGGCCGACAAGCGCGCGTCCGTCCTCCGCAATCCGCTGCGCGCGCACCGGAGTTACCATCGCGTCGAGGATATCCTCAGCCAGGCCATAGTCGACCAGTGAGTTCTTGACCGCCTGCCAGTTGTCGATCGCGGCCTCGATCATCCCCGTCATAAGGAAAAAGCGCTCCATCGGCCGGCGGCTGTTTGCGAACGGCACGATTGCGGCGGCGAAGGCGGCGCTGAGCTTGTCCTGCTCTTGGCTGAACGCGCGGTCGATCATCTCCGGGCGCTCGCGTAGCAGCATCGCGAGCGGGCGCGGCCAGATGCCGTTTGCGTCGTCCTTCCAGAACAAATAGCGGCTGCCATCGGCGTCGGTGAAGATGTGGCTGTCGATGACGCCGCCGCTGGCCGCCCCGTGCGGGACGCCGGTCGTGTTGACGGCTCTGCCGGTGACCAGCGGGGCGCCGTTGTCCGAGAACGGCCCCAGTGGATTGTCCGCGCGAGCAAGGCCGATCGCCAGTGCGTTGTTGAGCTGCCGGGCGGTGTAGGCGACCCAATATTCATCGCCGACCCTGGCCATCTCAGGCGCCCAGAAGTCGGCGACGTGGCGGCCCCTGGCGGTCCACCCGGGCTCATTGCCCTCGGGGAAGACGAAGCTTTTCTGCTCCCAGTGGATGAGGTCCTCCGAGTGGAGGATCGGGAAGGCATCGGGCGCGTCGTTCGACGTCGCCAGCAGGTAATAGCCGTCGTCGGTCTTGAGGACGGCGGGGTCGCCGTAACCGGCAAGGATCTTGGGCGAGACGTTGTCGGTCAGCAGCGGCTGCCACTGCGACGGAGTCTCGGCAAAATCGGTGCGGTCGACGAAGAAATGTGGGAGGCGCGTTCCGAAGTCGCGGTGCAGCTGCCGGAAGAACTCGAAATAATGCCGCGACTCGCGTCCTTCGAGGAAATAACTGGCGGACTGCCCGCCGGGCCCCGTCACGTTGATGCGGACGGTGTCGCCCTCATCGTGGGCATCGACGGTGAAAGATGGAGTCTTGTTGCTGGGCATCCCGGCGGGCGATAGTTTGCCGCGCCTCGCGCCGAAACCCTTGAGATGCCGAGCGAGCTATTTCTTCGTCAGGCGCCGCAGCGCATTGTCCATCTTCCACGCGAGACGCTCGACGTCGCTGTTGAGCTGCTTGAGCTCGGCGATCGGATCGTGCGCGGCAGCGGAGGGCGGGTGGGCATCGGCCTGCAGCAGCGCGGCGCTGAGCGCGGCGGGCGAGATCGGCAGCGCGAACTGGCAGCCGTAGAACTCGCCGCTGTTCCACATGACGCTGGCCTCGATGGTGCCGGCCTGGGGCAGCTCGACCTCGAAGATCGCGCCGACCAGCATCGGCACCGAGGTTTCGAGCAATGCCCCAGTCAGCGACAAGTCGTGGAGCGTCACCTCTTCGCCTCCGGCGCCCGCACCGAGCCGCAATGCGCGGCGCAACGACCGACGGCGATCCCGAGCGGGCTGACGTTCCTCGAAATATGCAACCATCGGCATGAAACGCGACTCCTGCCGACCAGCAGTCAGGGGCCGAGGGTTAAGAAAGGGTAATCGTTTCGTTCAGCGGCGGTTGAGCCGTTGCTTGAGCTCGGCGACCTCCCATTGGTCGTTGCGGCTGAAAGGCAGGAGCGCTTGCAGCGCCGCGAACGTGCTGCGGCCGAGCGCGCGCTTGAGGCCGTCGAGCTCGGCGAAAGCGGCGCGGACTTCGCCCGGCTTGAATTCGACGTCGCCGGCGGCCTCCTCCAGCAACACTTCTTCCGCTTCCGCGACGAGCCAGGCCTGAAGCTCCCAGTAGCGGCGGATGCGCTTGGCGCCCTCGCCATCGAGGCGCCCGGCAAGCGCGGCAATCTTCTGGCCGGCGGGGCCGTCGGGCCAGCGGCCGCCGCGCAGCGCCTCGATCGCGGCGCGGTGCTCGGCCACCTCGACCACGAGCCAGCGGTGCGCTTCGTGCGACCCGAAATAGAAGATTGCGATCAGCAACAGCGGAGCAACGATGATCGCGCCGAGCATGGCGATCAGCGGGCGGTCGGGGAACTGGTTGAACGCGGTATGCAGTGCGACCGCGGCGAGATAGCCGGGTACGAACCACCACAAACGGAAATCGAACTCGCTTGCCGCTTCGCGGGTCTCGCGCTCGGCGAACTCGTGCGCGATGGCCGCCATCACGGCGAGGGTCGCGCCATGCATCACCGCAGTACCGAAACCGCGGACCAGCCAGGTCCCGGCGCCGTAGTCCGGGAAGCGGACGAGGTAGATGATGTTCTCGACCACCGAGAAGCCGGCGCCGATGGCGAAGCCGGCGATGACCGCGTCGAGCTTGTAGCCGATGCGGTTCATGCGGAAGAGCGCGATGATCATTGCGCCCTTGATCGCTTCCTCGATCCACGGCGCGACGAACCGGCTGTAGATGGAGAAGCCGATCGGCAGCGTGTCCAGCAGCCGGCCGCTGACCGGCCACGAGACGAACGCCGCAATGCCGCCGAGCAGCAGCAGGATGATGATCTCCTTGATGCTCATCAGCTCGAACGCGTCGAGCCAGTCGAACACCGCCAGCAGCACGAGCACCGGGATGAGCGCGAGGCCCCAATGGGCCGCCTCGATCAGCAGGGTGGGCATCGCGCTACAGAATCTTGAGTGATGCCAGCCATTCGGTCCTGCGATAATGGCCGTCGGCCCAGCCGGCGGCGGTTCCCACGGAGAGGACCATAGGCAGGCGCATGGCGACTGTGAAGTTGAGGTCGAGCTGTAGCCCAAGGTCGGCATAATGGTGGCCGCTGCCGTCGGGCGCCTGCGTCGCCATCAGACCGGCGAACACGGCCGGACGGACGTAGCTGAGGTAAAAGGCCGGGGTCCCGACCTCGGCGAAGCGGATCGGCGGCAAGTTGACCTCACCGGTGACGCGGGCGAACTTGCGCGCGACGATCTCGTCGATGTCGAAGCCGGGAAAGCTCTCCATCTCGCGGTAGCGCTTCTCCGGCCGGTCATCGACGTAATTGTTGCGGAACGCGCCGATGTAATAAGCGGCGAGCGGGCTGAAGCGGCGACCGCCGCTGACGCCGGCGTGGGCGTAGAGCCAGGCGGAGCTGTTGTTCCACGGCAATGCGGTGCCGGCGCTGAACCCGCCGTAGAGCTTGGGAAAGACGTCGCCATTGGCCCGATCCGCAGCCGCGACGATGCGCCCCTCGATACCCTTTTCATGATCGACGCCGCCGAGCGCCTTGGCGGTGTTGGTATATTTAAGGCCGATGTCGGCCGACTGAATCTCGCTCGGGCTGGCGATATTCTGCGCGCCGGGAAGCCTAGTCAGCCCGAAATAGGCGGCGGCCGAGCCGAAGATGTCGAGCTGGCGCGGCGGATCATAGATCAAAGGCCGGGTGTATTCGGCGATGCCGGCATCGCCCTTGCGGCTGCGCAGTACCGGGCCGGCCAGGTCGTAGACGTCGGCGAGATTGTGCCAATAGGTCAGCTTCCAGTTGGGCGTTTGATATTCGAGGTTGAGGTGCAACCGCTCGCTGCCGCGGACCTTGTTGAACGGTGACACCGCGAGGCTGGCGCTGAATTGGCGGAACTGAAGCGGGTCGGCGAGGTGGAAATAATAGCCGAAGGCGGGGGAGCGCGCGTAGCCCGAGGTGATCGGATAATGGGCATCGAACCGCATCCGCTTGAACGGATCGTACATGCCGCGCGCGGTGATGAGCTCATCGAGCGGGATTTTGGCGGGCGAGCCGACGCCCCATTGCTTGAGCTCGGGCCGGGCCTTGACCACCTCGGTGCCGAGAAAGCGGATGGTCGCGAGGTCGTCGCGTACCTCGGGCCGGACGAGCGACGGATTGAAGCCCTCGCCGGTGTAATCATAGACGAACAATGATCCGTCGGGCCGGATCTGCGGGCGGAAGAAGCCGGTCGCGGCGTTGGTCAGAATTTCATATTTGCCGCTGGCGATATCCAGCCGGACGACGTTCGAGACCCCGGTGTAATAGCTATTGCCGAGCAGCGCCTTGCCGTCGGGCGTGAAGGTGAAATTCTCCGGGACCGAGGGCGGAAGCGACAAAGTGGCGAGGGGATCGTCGGCATTGCCCTGCTCGAGGTCGCTGCGCTGCCACACCTTGACCGACTGCTTGCCGTCCACCGCGCCGTAGGAAGCGGAGATGAGCTCGCCGTCGGGCGAGACGTCGAGGTCAAAGATTACTTCGCCATAGTGGAAGGTCTTGACCTGGTTGAAGCTGGTGTAGGGCGCCGGAATGCGCACCAGAGTGACGAACCCGTTCTGGTGGCGGATGCCCCACAGGCTCTTGTCGGCGCGGTCGAAGGCGAGGTCGCCGATCCGGGCGTCGGTCAGCAGGCGGCGCTTGGCGCCGGTGTCGACGTCGATCGCGTTCAAGTCGCGGTAGGCGTAATTCTCGTCGGTGTAGAAAGCCGTGCGGCTGTCGGCATCGAAGGCGACGCTGGTCACCTTGTAGAGCATCATGCCGTTCAAATCGGTGAGGTGGGTGAGCTTGCCGCTCGCAAGGTCCATGCGGCCGATGAAGCCGATGCGCCCGGGGTAACGGAAGGCCGCGACCAGGCTGTTGGTCTTGTCGTCGATGAAGCCGCGCGACATCGATCCCAGCCCGCGCGGCGAGAGATGCTTTGGCTCGCTCAGCGGATATTGGGCGAGGCGGGCGAGATTCTCTTCCTGGAACTTGTGCTCGAACGCGATCCAGTCGGACCAGGCCTGATCTAGCGGCTTGCCGAAGACATGGGCGAACTGGCTTGCGTAGAAGGCCTTGGAATCCTCGGAGCGGCGGAGCCAGTCCATGGTCTTGTCGACGCCATAGGTCAGCGCGAGGTACGAAAAGAAGCGGGTGCCGTAGAGATAGGAGTTGGCGCCGACCTGGAAGTCGGTCTGGGTGCCCTCGCTCTCCAGCCCGAGCGGGGAGAACAGCCGCAAGTGATCGTGAACCTTGGCGCGGAAGACCATTTCGTCATAGCCGCCCTGCGCGCGGCCGAGGCCGCCCGCCATCCAGGTTTCGTGGAAGACCGCGCTGCCTTCCATGTACCAGCGCGGCGTCAGGTTCCTGGGACTGGTGAGGAAGTTGTAGAGGATCGATTCCGGGTGCTTCTGCAGCGGCATCGGCTTGCCGCCGAGGAAGTGGCGCCAGAAGGCGTCGCGGCGGTTCCACACGTCGATTGTGCCGACGTGCGTCAGCTCATGGTTCATCAAAGTGTAGAAGCGCTCGCCGGGAGAGAAGGTCTCCATCGACAGCGACAAAGGCGCGACGTCGAGCAGGACCATGTCGCTTGGGGAACCGAGCGCCGCGGCGTTGCCGTAGTCGGAGAAGTCCTTGAGCAGGATCGTCACCGGCTCCCACGGCTTCCAGTTGAGGTTCTTCTTGTGGAAGGCGAGCGAATTCTCGAACGCGCGGGCGATATAGGGCGTGAGGTAGGTCTGTAGCGGGTCGAGATAGAGGAGCGTGAGATCCTTCGTCTCGAGCTTCGAAAGGTGGAAACCGGACGCATCCTGCGGGACGTGCTCGGGGCCTTTCGTCTCGGGCGCGGTCGGCCCGGTCGGCGGCGGATTGCTGTCGGGTTGCGGCTTCTCGACGATGGTCGTCGTGTCGGTCGGCGGGGGAAGCGGCGGCTGCTTGGCCGGGGTCTGGGCGAGCAGGGGAGCGGCGCAGGCGCCTAGCGAGAACGCCAGCGCAGCATGTGCGAATGCTCGCGCTTCAGAACCCCCCTTCGCCATGTACGCGGCGCCCCGACCGCGGCCTTAGTCGGCGTGCGACTGCGACACGCCGGCCTGATTGAGCGCCGCCGAGAAGCTGGGGTTGGCAAGCAGCGCCGCAAGGTTCGGTTGCGCCGACAGCGCAGCGAAGGCCTTCTGGTTCGCCGCCAGCGTGGCGAGTGCCGCCGCATTTTGACTGATGCCGGCGAACGCCGACGGGTTCGCGGACATCGCGGCGAAGGCCTGCGGGTTGCCGAGCGCCGCTTTGGCGCCACCGGCGTTCAGGACCCCCGACGCCGCAGCCGACGCGACGAGCGAGTGTGCGTCGAGCGACAGCAGCGCATGCCCCGCCGAGCTCAGCTGGTTGGCGTTGTTGGCGAGGTTCTGGAAGGCCGAGGCGTTGCGGCCGATCGCGGCAATCAGCTGCGGGTTGAGCTTGTTCGCATTCCCCGCGAGCCCGCCGAAGGCCGAAGCATTGTTGCCGATCGCCGCGAAGACCTGCGGGTCGGCCTGCAGCGCACTCATCGCCGCGTGGTCGTTGGCAAGCTCCTGGAAGGCGTGGGCGTTGTGCGACATCGGGCTGCCGGCCGCGCCTTTTGCGGCCTCAAGCTGGAACGCATGGGCGTCGTTGGCATATTTGCCGAACGCGTGGCCTTCGGACAGGATCGCCTGCAGCGCCGCCGGATGGCCAGCGAGCCCGGCAAAGGCCTGCCAGTGGCCGGAGATGGCGCTCAGCGTCTTGGGCTGGCCGGCGAGCTGCTCGAACGCCAAGCCGTTGCGCCCAAGCACCTGCAACCCGGCGTTGGACACGCCCGCGGCCTGGAACTGGCGAACCGCGCTGACGGCGCTGTCGACCGCGGCGGACAGCGCCTGCTGCTGCCCGGAAAGTCCCTTGAACAATCCGGCATTGGCCGACAGGTCAGCGAATATCGATGAATCGGCAAGGATCGCGCTCATCGCCGACTTGTCGCCGGCGAGCAGCTTCAAGGCCGCGTTGCTCCCCGCGGCGTCGGTGAACGCTTTCGCGTTGTTGGCATAGCGGCCGAACGCCGAGGCGTCGGACAAGATGGCGGAAAGCGCCTCGGGATGCGAGGCCAGCCCTTGCATTGCAGCCGTGTGGCCGGCGACGAGGCCGAGCAGCGCCGCGCTCGCCTCATGCGACTGGTGTCCGAGCGAGCCGACGTCCTGCGCCGCCTTGACGAGGCCGGCGAAAGCGTCCGGATGGCCGGCAAGCTCGGCGAAGGACCGCGGATTGGCGAGCAAGGCGGCCATGACCTGCGGGTTCCCGGCAAGCGCCCTGAAGCCGGGGCTGCCGGCGAGCGCGCGGAACGCGGGATCGTGGACGAACAGCTCGAACGCGTCGGTCTGCATCAGCTGCGGCACCGCGGTGTCGCCGAGCGTCACGTCCGCATCGGTGAGTTGACTCGAGACATAGCGGTCAGCCGGGGCGATCGTGCCCTCGCTCGGCCCGGTCGGCGGGTAAACGCGGCCGAGCCCGTAAGCGCCGATACCGACGGCGATCACCGCGGCGCTGGTCAGAATCATTCGACGGTTGTGCGAAGTAGGAAGACGAGTTGCCATGATTGCCCCCTTGACGACGTCAAGACCGAGCAATGTGGCGTTTGGTTAACGAAAAGTCAATGAGAGTCGAACGTCCGACAGAGTTGGGCCGATGTCACAGCTTATTGATATATCAGCACTTTTTCGCGGACGGAATCTTGGAGCGGAGCGAATCTCCGAACAGTCTTAACGGTTTAGCGACAAGTTTCAGAAAGGATGTCCGCTGGCTCTGTTTGAATGAGGTGCGGATGGACATCCGTGTGGTCATGATTGCCGCTGCTGCCGCCGCGTCGGCGGCTGGCGGCGACCAACCCGGCAAGGACGAGCGGCAAGCCAATGCGCCGTCGCCGGCCGCGGCTTCGCCCGTGGTCCTCGCCTCGGCGAACGACTCGCGCCGGCCGTCCACGACGGCCGCGGAGCGCTCCGTCGAGCCCGCGCGGCGCCCGGCTCCGCGGGTCACGACCTGCCGCTGCGGCGATCCGCAGCCGGCCGAGGATCGGCCCGACCAATAAGCCTAAGATTAGTGCGTCGCCTGGGCGATGTTCGTCTTGGGCGCGCGGATCACCGGCATCTCGCCGTCACCGACCGCCGCGAACGCCGACCAGTAGAAGGGATGCGACGTGTTGACGTCGTCCATCAGCTGCCGCTGCGACAGGCGCAGCGCGGTCACCGTCGGCGTTCCCGGCGGCGCCGAGAAGAGGCCGGTAATCAGCCGCTGCGTCGCGTTGAAATCGTCCGGCACCGGCCAGTGGCTGGCGACCACGAGGCGCGCACCCGCGCCGACGAACGCGCGCACCAGTCCGTCGAGCGCGACGTCGCCGCCGGTCCCAAGTCCGGCCTGTTGGGTCGCGGCGGCGCTCGCCTTGCCGGCGGTGTCGCACGCCGAGAGGATGACGAGGTCGGCGTCGAGGTGCAGGTCGAAAATGTCCCTGAAGGTGAGGAGCCCGTCCGAGCCAGCGCCGCCGAAGCTGGTAAGCAGCGCCGGCTGAGCCGCGCATTTGGCGGCGCGGGCGGTGACCACGCCATGGGTCGCGAAATGGAGGATGCGGAACTGGTCGAGGTCGTTGCGCGCGGCGAGACCGCTATCGGTGAAGCGGTCGCCCGTCAGGATCTCGACGCCGTTGGGGTCGATGCGACGGATGATCCCACCGGCCGTCTCGAGCTCCTTGGCGGAGATCGGGTTGGCCCAGGAGGATAAAGGCAGGATGCAATCGCGGTCGGCGGTGGCCGGGACCAGGCCCGCTGCCGAAGCCGCAGGCGGGCTGTTCTCGCCAAGGCCGAGATAGGCCTTGTGGCCGGACGAGGGTGGCGCATTGCGCAACTGGGCGAAGGAGCGCGGGCTAACCGCCGTGCTGATGTCGCGGTCGCGGCCCAGCCAGGCGATACCGCGGAAGTCGTAGGCGGCAGCGTCGCTCGACTTGGCGCGCTGCTGATAGGCATCGACCGAGGCCTGGTCCATCACCAGCAGGTTCGGCGGGAGGCGCAGAAGCGCGCCGTCGGGCTCGAAGATCAGGTGCGTGACCGGCACGATCGACGCGGCGAAGGGGCCGAACAGCTCGGCGTAGAGCTGATGCGACAAGGCGACGTCGAACGGATAGGTGACGCGCTTGCCATTCTCGGTCGTCGAAATGGTGTCGCGCAGGGCTCCCACCTGCTCGTCGAGCTGCTTGGCGGTCACCGCGAGCTTGGCCGCCCGCACACCGGTCGGCGTGACCAGCATCGCGTAGAGGTTCTCGCCGGCGACGGTCAGCCGGTAATAGGCCTCCCCGGCCCTGAGTATCTTCTGCAGGTCGGCGAGCGCGATGGTGTCGCTGGAGACGGCGCGGAAGCGCGGGAAGCTGGCCAGCGCGGCCTGGGTCGTCAGCTGCTCCTTCTGCGAAGTGTCGAGCGTCGCGCGCAGGATGCGGGTGCGGACCATCTCTTGCGGGTTCGGCTTGGCAAGGTCCTGGAGGCGCGCCAACTCGATCCGCGACCGTTCGACCTGGCGGGTGAGCGTGACCGACTGACGGAACAGGCGTGAAGCCTCGTCGGTCCCGCCGGACAGCTCGCGCGCCAGTACCGCCTGGGTCTGCGCCAGGCCGGGGCGGACCATGAGCTGCGTGGCCGCAAAGATTTCGGCGTCGGCCTTGGGATCGTCGCCCTTCTTCAGGAGCAGGTCGACATAGGGCCGCAGCACATTGGCGAAGCTCGGCGGCAGATTGCTGGTGTCGGGCTGCGAATGGACGATGGCGCTGAACATCGTCTCGGCGACCGCCTGCTGGCCGTGCCGGGCGAGATAGCCGGCGAGCCGCGCCTTGGCGTTCAACAGCACCGCCGAGCCCGGATAATTGCTCTCGAGCAGGTTCACGGCCTGGGCGTAGAGGCGCTGCGCCTCGGCCTGGTTGCCCGAATCCTCGGCGATTGCGCCAAGGTCGCCGAAAATCTGCGCGCGCATCCACAGGATCGAAGCGACCTTGCCTCCCCGGACCGCAAGCAATTCGCCATCGGCGCGGCGCAGCGCCTCGCGCGCGCCGTCGCGGTCGCCGGTCAGCCGAAGCGCCGTGCCGCGCAACTGCATCGCCTGTCCGTCGAGGATCGCCGCCTTCTCGTCCGGCAGCAGCTCGTCGCTTTGCGCGGTGAGCTGCTGGCCCATGCGCGAATCGGCGTTGAGCCGCTGGGCGAGTCCGGAGTCGATCTCGAGCTTGCCGGCAGCTGCGTTCTGGATGTCGACGACGCCCTTGGGCAGGGGCTTGTCGAGCTCCGCCAGCGCCGCCTTGGGATCGCCCTTGTTGAGGTCGTGGATCGCGCGATAGTTGCGCAGCCGCCGGGGGACGATCGGATCGTTGCCGACGATTTCCGCGGCCCTGGAGAACAAGGCGTCGGCCTCGGCGACGCGGCCGAGGTTCGATTTCTGCAGGGCTTCGTTGACCAGCGCCTCGGCGCGGCTCAGCGGCGCATCCGTGGAGCCGCTGCTGGCAGCCGCGAAGAACTCGGCGGCTTCGGCGTAGCTGCCGGCATTGTTGCGTCGATAGGCCTCTTCCAGCGCCTTGTCGGGTGCCAGCGTTCCCGCCTGGACACGGGCGAAAGCGGCAGGATCGCCAAGGCCGGTGGTGGCGATCGAAATCTCGCCCTTGACCGGCTGATCGACAACCAGGCTCCTGAGGGCGAGCACGAGCGCGCTGTCATAGCCGCTGAGGCCTTGGGCGGCGTAGATCAGTCCGCCGCGGCGCAGCTGATAGGCGCGGTAGAGGACGTCGGCGCCCTTGAGCTTGCAGTCGATCACATCGACGGCGCCGATGCCGGCGATGTCGCTGCGCCGCGGCGGCTGACAGGTGGCGCGTTCGGCGCGGTCGGCAGCGAGTCGCGCCTCGGCGCCAGGCCCACTCTTGATCTTGTAGAGCTTGCCAACGGGCAAGGCGGCGTCGCGGCAGGTAATCGAATAACCGGCGTCGAACATGCCGGTCAGCGCCTTGTCGACGGTAAGGCTCTGGGCCGAGCAGAAGCTGGTCCCCGAGCTGCCGATGCGCCAGCTGTCGCGGATACTGAGCGGAGTTGCCGCCCATGACGATGCCCCCGCTGCAAGGCCGGCGAGTGCCGCTGCAATTGCGCTGGCTGTCCTGATCATCTGACCCTCCGATCAGTCCGGGGTCCCCGGACCTTCGTTCATGGTTTCCATACCGCCGCTGGTGACCGGCTGCTCAAGGTCGGATTTCACCTGGACCGGCGCGGCATTGATCAGCCCGAGCGACGCATCGACGCCCGAATCGTCGCTGTCGCTCTTCTTGTCGGACTCTTTTTCGGCCTGCTGCTGTTCCTGCTCGCTCGGGTCAGCCGTCGCAAGATCGCCCGGGCTCGCGACCTGCTGGATCGGTCCGAGAATCGTCTCGGCGCCCTGCACGGACGGCGGGGGTGCCGGTGGCGGCGGCGGAGGCGGAGGAGGCGGAGGAGGTGGCGGCGGCGGCGGCGGAGGTGGTGGCGGCGGCGGAGGAGGCGGCGGAGGCGGCGGTGGTGGCGGCGGCGGCGGCGGCGGCGGCGGCGGCGGTGGAGGCGGAGGAGGAGGAGG
>JBDTZJ010000039.1:0-12236 GCA_040005255.1 Sphingomicrobium sp. | reverse complement strand
CTTTCGGCCAGGAGCAGCAATAACGTCGTCGAGCCGAATGTCCGCTTTCCACCCAAAGCAGGCATAAGCGGCGTTCAGGCCTCAATCTGAACGCTGTGCTCGATCAAGGAACTGCGATGATATGAAGACGTTGCCGATGGGCGTGACGGAGCGACTTAGGCGCTGTGACTGACCCAGATTCCGAGGTGACCCATGCATATGTCGAATGAAAGCCTATTGGTCATATTGCTCGTCGGCATCGTCGCCGGCTGGTTGGCAGGTAAAATCGTTCGGGGGACAGGATTCGGCATAATCGGCGACCTCCTTGTCGGGATCGTGGGCGCCTTTGTCGGGAATTGGCTGTTGCCACGGGTCGGTATCCATCTGGGTACCGGAGTAGTCAGCGCGATCGTCAACGCAACTGTTGGCGCGATATTGCTGCTGCTCGTTGTAAGACTGCTTGGCGGAGCCGGCGGAAGCAGATGGGGCGGCTGGGGGCGGCGCTGGTAACGCACTCCGCCCGAAGACGGCCTTCGGCGGTACTTGGTTAGTGAGAGGTTTCCATCGAACGATCGAACAGGTGGATGGCCATGGCCGTTCCGACAATTGGCGCGACCAGGTTGACGAACGGGACCAGGAACATGACGCTTACCATCGTTCCCATCAAATTCTGCTCGCCGCGCGTCCTTTTCAGCCAGGCTCGGCGCGAGTGTCGGTCACCATGACGCGCGGCGGCAAGCTCGCCTAGATCGCGTCCGAACGCCACTCCGTTGACGATCACGAACAGCACGAACGGACCCACGCCCGTCACCAGAAGCAGAATGTAAAAAGGCGCGGCAAGCAGGTTGAACAGCAATAGCCGGGAGGCCGAACGAAGGCCCATGCTGATACCTCTGGCAATGCCAACTGGCCGCGCCGTGGCTGCTGCATCGGGATAATGCCGCAATTCGACGGCCGCCGCGATGCGATCGGCAAAGCAGGTGACAACTCCGATAGCCACCCCCGGGAACAGCAGCCAAGCCCCAACCACAGTTATCGCGACTGCGGTGGCGCCACCCGCCACCCCGCCGAGCGGGCACGAATCGGCGCCGATCCAGGCGCACGGATCGGCCCCAGCCAGCAACCGCATGAGTAGCGCGCCAAGCAGCAAGAAGATGATCGCCGTGATGGCGAGTGCCTGGAACAAGATTGCAAGGATGCGCCGGTCGGAAAGGTCGCCGAGCGCCAAGATGAAAGCCCGTGTCACGGGCTTTCAACGGCCGACCCGCGCCGAATGTCCGCTTTCCACCCGTTGCCGACGCTAGCGGCTAATAATCCTTGCTGACCCGCACGCTCGCGCTTGAGCGGCCGATGGTCGAGACGGTCGACAGCAAGGAGAGCCAGCGCGTCATCTGATATTCGACCTGCGTCGCCGAATAGCCCTGCCCGTCGGTCACGACTTCGACGAACAATTTGCGGGTGATGTACTTGCCTGCGCCGATCGCCGTCTTCTGCCCGGTGGCGACGTCGGCGGGCACCACTCGCAGCCTATCGAGCCCGATCGCTCGCCTGAGCGCGTTGATCGGATCGAGGCTGCCGTTGCCCGACTGGAACGCCGCGACCGCGGAGGCGAGCTGGAGCGCTTCGGGGGCCGACAGGTTGGTGATCGACGTGCCGAACAGGATGCGAGACAGAAGCTCGTCCTGCGGCATCGGCGGGGAGCTGGCAAAGGTGATCTCGGGCTTGAGGCCGGTCCCCGCGACGGTCACGCTCGCGTCCAGACCCTGGACCGCGGCCACCGCATGGATGTCGAGCAAGGGATCGGGCGGACTTTCGTTGCGGAAGCGGATTACGCCGCGGTCGAGCCGGAAGATGCGGCCGGCAAAGTCGTAATTGCCCTGGACGAGGTCGGCGCGGCCGGCGAAGCGCGGCTCGTCGGCTAGCCCGCCGATCTGCAGGTTGGTCGTCCACCGGCTGTTGATCCCGAGCCCGGTCACCTGGAGGTCGCTCCCGGCGAGCTTGAGACTGAGGCGCCACGGGTGGAGCGCGGCCGGCTCGATCACGTCCTCCTCGTTGAGGCCGCTCTCACGCACATTGAGCTGCGGCACGGCAGCGGCCGCAGTGGCGCGGCCGAGCTGGAAGCGTCCCTTGTTGAGCCGGAGATCGCCCGAGATCGTCCCGCCGTTCGCGTCGGACTTGAGCTGCAGCGGCCCGGTAACCCGCGCGGCGACGTCGTCGCGGTTCAGCAGCAACGCCTGGCTGGCGTTGAACGACAGGTTGAGCAGGGTCTTGCCGCCCGAAAAAGTGATCGTGCCGTTGCCGGTGACGCTGCCGCCGCCGGTGGTCTGGCCGGTGATCTGGCCGAAGATCAGCTGTGGCCCAGAGAAGCGGGCCTGGCTCGCGACATGGTCGATCACCATGCCGGTGACCTGGCTTTCGAGACGGCCATTCGCGGTCTTGAGCGAGCCGCGGATTTGCGGATTGCCGAGACGCCCGCCGATGTCGGCGCCGACCGCGAGCGGGCCCGACATATCGATCACCTCGCTACCGGTCAGCCGCCACAACGTGTCCGCCGGTCCAACGTAGCGCAGCTGGGCGAGCAACGGCGCGCTCATCAGCTCGGCGACCAAAGGCCCGTGCCCCAATGGAGCGAAGCGCGCCTGGGCGCGGCCGACAATGGCGCCGTCGCTGGCGGCGACCGCGCGAAGCCCCGCCTGGTTGCCGCTGACTTGCGCCGCGACAGCGACGTCGATCGGCTTCGAGGCAAGCACCAGCCCGGCGCGACTGAGACCATGAATTTTGAGGTCGAGGCGGCCAGTCCGGTTCGACTTCCAGGCATAATCGACCTGGCCAGTCGCCGATCCTGACAGGTTGAGGTTGGGCCAGAACAGGTCGAGCACCTGAAGCGGCATGCCCCCGAGCTGGGCATGGACTTCGGGCGCCGACCCGCTCCGTCCCGACACGGTCGCATTGCCGCCGGCGAAGCGGATGCTGGTCGGAGCCAGCGCCCAGCCGTCGCCGGAGCGGGTCAGCACCGCCGCCTGGTTGAGCACCAGCGGCTCGCTGTCGATGCGCCCGCTGCCGGTGAGGCGAATGGTGTCAGGCGCGATGTCGGCCAGGGTCGAAAAAGCGAAGGCGGCGCCACGGCGCCCAGCGAAGGCGGCACGCACCTGGCCGACGCCGTTGACGAGCCGGGCATTGGCGGTGAGGCGCGCAAGGGTCACCGCACCCGAGGTCAGCCTCCGCGCATCGACACTGCCCTCGAGCGTCGTGCGGTCGTCGGCGAGGATGATGATGCCGTCGGCGCGGCCGCTGCGGACCGCGAAGGCATCGGGGAAGCTGGCGTTGGTGGCGGTCACGTGCGCGTCGATCCGCTGCGCCTGCCCCGCCGGTGAGAAGTCGAGCGTACCGCCGAGCGTGCCGTTGGCGAGCGTCAAACGGCCGCTGAACCCGCCGGGCAAGGAGCGCAGGCTGCCGCTGGCATGCGCGCCACCGACGTCGAGGCTGGCGATGGCGATCACCGTCGGCGCGTCGTGCGGCAACAGGATCTGGCCGAGCGAAGTGAACGGCCCGAGCCGCGAGCCGCCATTCGCCCGGTAATTGTAGCCCGCGGGCGTCGGGTCGAGCGCGAGGCGCATGTTCGAAATGCCCAGCGTCTGGTTCGGGCTGGGCAGGAAGATCTCGAGCTTCGGCCGATCGATATGGCCGTCGAGCACGAGCCTGACTGGCCCATACTTCGCCTGACGGCCCGCTGCAGTGATGTGGAAGGTCCCGTCCTTGAATCGCTGGCCCGCGCCCGACAGCCGCAGCTTGGGCGAGTGGATCTGCAAGTTGGTGAAATGGACGATCCCGTCATTGCCACGCTCGAGATCGGTCGTCAGCGTCGGCAGGCCGCCGGTCAGCTCGCGGAAGAAGCTGTTATCGAGCCGTCTGACCCAGGCCTTGGCGGTCCCGACGACATGGCTGCCCTGGTTGTTCGGCCCGGGCACGACGTGGAGGTCGGTGACGACGTCGACCACGCCCAAGCCCGGGATCAGGTAGCGCTGCATCGCACCCGACAGCAGGACGTCAAAGCGGCCGGTGACGAGGTCGATCAGGACCGAGATCTTGCCGTTCCACTTGGCGCTGGTGAGCTTGAGGCTGTCACCGCGCACGAACTTGGGCGTGACCGTGAGCCAGCCTTCGATCTGCGGGTTGGCGAGCATCGCGCCGGCCACGTCGCCGACGCCGGTGATCGCTTTGGCCGCAAGGCGGATGGGCACCCGCATCGGCCATGGGCTGACGCGGCCGCGGCCCTCGGCATAAAGGCCGGTGAAGCCGTTATTGTCGAACTGCACGAAATCAGACGTCAGCCGGTAGGAATAATCGGCGGTGGCGAACGGCCCATCGAGCGTCCAGACCATCCGCACCGACTTACCGGTCATGTTTTTGAACAGGGCCGGCGGCTTGATGAGATCGATCCCGAGCCTGAGGCCGCGATAGCGGTTCGCGCCCAGGTCGAGCGTGCCCTTCGCCACCGCGCGCAGCTCCGGCGAGGCAATGCTGAGCTGGCCGTCGAGCAGCCGGTCCCTGAGCGTCGCATCGCCGCCGATCGCGACCACCGGCGCAGTCAGGCGCTGGAACTTGCCGGTCAGGAATTGCGCCGGAGCCCATTGGCCCTGGAGCCGGTAGCGGCCGCTGTCGACGCCGAGCGCCAGCCGCGCCGTCGGCCGGCCCGATAGGTCGAGCGCCGCTGTCCCGCGCCACCGTGTCCAGCTGCCATTGCCGCCGATCGCGAGGTTGACCGCGCGCCTGGTGCCGATCAGCGCCGGGAAGAGCCCGTCGGCCGGGGCGATCACGCGCGCGCCGACGTCGAACCGATTGCGGTCGGGCTCGGCGTCGAGGTGGAAGGCGATGCGGTCACCGCCATTGTCGACCCGCGCCTGGAGCTCGACGAGCGCGCGGCCGCCGCGAATGTCGGCCTTGCCGTGCACGCTGCCGCTGCGCGCCTTTCCGCCCACCCCGGCGCCGATGTCGAGCCGGTCGATCCGGAGGTCGCCGATGTGGATGTCGAAGCCGGGAAGGATGGGTCCCTTCGTCGTCCGTGGCTTTAGCTTGGGCAGCCGCGACAGGGTCACGCGCTCCGCGGTAAGGCTGTCGACGTGAAGCTTCTTGTCGAGCCAGGCGCCGGGGCTCCAGTCGAGCTTGATGTTGGGCGAGGTGAGAAAGACCCCGCGGCCGTCGGCGACGCTGACGTTCCGAAGCTGCGACTTGCCGAAGATCGAGCCGTCGATCCGGCCGATGCGGATCTTGAGCCCCGATGCCGTCTCCATGTGGCTGATCTGGTCGACGATGAAGCGGTGACCGGGCGCGCTGTCGAGCAGGACCAGCAGCCCGGCGAGCAGGAACAGCAACACAACGAACAACGCCAGCAGTTCGTTGAGCAGGCGCCGCGCCCAATCGCGGCGGAGGCGGCGGCGGCGGCGGGGCGGCACTTCGCCCCGGGTTTCGAGCACCGTCTCGCTCATCAGAACGCCTGGCCAAGCGACACGGTGACCGCGAACGGTCCGTCGCCCTTCTGGCGGTTCAACGGGATACCAATGTCCACCCGGATCGGGCCGAAGCTCGAATAATAACGGACGCCGAGGCCCGCGGCGTAGCGCCAATGGCCAAAGTCCGGTCGCGCGGATGAGGTTAGCGTACCGCCGTCGAAGAAGGGCACGAGCCCGAAATTCCCGCCGAACTGCTTCAACCGGACACGCGCTTCGAGCGCGAACTCGGCCAGACCGCGGCCGCCGATCGGGTCGCCCTCCTGGTCCTTGGGCCCAAGCTGCTGGTAGCCGTAGCCCCGCACCGATCCGCCGCCGCCCGCATACAAGCGGCGCGACGGGGCGATGTTGAACAGGCCCGCGCCGAAGATCGTGCCCAGCCGAACGCGGCCGGCGACGACTACGCGGTCGCCGACCGGGTGATAGGCGCTGGCGTCGATCTGGGCGCGGCCGTAGCTGAAATGACCGCCGTGAAAGGAGATCTCCGGGCTCAGGCGGCCGCTCAGGCGGAACCCGCGCGTCGGATCGAGCAAATTATCGCTGCCGTCATAGCCAACGGCCAGCGGCACCGCGGCGATCAGGAACCGGCGCGTGTCCTTGATGCCGGCGCTGCTGAAGACCCCGCGTTCGATCGTGCCGAGCCACTCGCCGCCGTAAGACCAGGTCCATTTTTTTTGCCAGATGAAGTTGCTCTGCCGCTCGATATAGCCGGCGAGGTCGATCGTCTTGGCGGTATAGGCGGCGAACTTCTGGTCCGAGGCCGAGAACTGCAGGTTCAGGGTCTGGTCGCGCTGCAGGAAATTGGAGCGGCGGACCTGGGCGCCGAGCAATTGCTCGGCGGTGCCGGCAATCGCGCGAAGCGTCAGCGCGCCTTCGGGGTTGAAGAAATTGCGGTCGGTCCAGCTGGCCTCCAGCCGCGCGCCCTGCCCGGTGCCGTAGCCGAGCTCCCCGGCGATGGTATGCGACGGCGCCGGTTCCAGGCGGATGTTGAGGTCGACCGTCCGGCCGCCATCGACCGGCACGACCTGGATGTCGGCATTGGCGACCAGCGTCGTGGCGATCAGCGCGCGGCGGAGATCGTCGACCTTGGACCGCTGGAACGGTTCGCCGGACTTGAACCGCGCGATCAGGCCGACGTGACTGGCGCTAAATGGCGGCCGGCCGCTGACCCGGATCGAGCCGAAGCGCGCGACGGGTCCGGGATCGACCGGCAGAGTCAGCGTCGCGAGGTGGGTCTGGTGGTTGACCTCGATGTCCTGCTCGCCAAGCTTGGCCTCGGCATAGCCTTGCTCGCCAAGCGCGGTGGTGAGCGACAGGCCAGCGGCGATGACATCCGCCGCCACGACCGCATCGCCGGCCTTCACCGCAAAGCTGTCGCGGAGCCGCGCAGCCGCGGGCCCGGCGGCGTCGAGGCCCGGAAGCTCGACCGAGGCGAAGCGATATTGCGGGCCCGGCTCAGCGGTGAGGACGACGCTCAGCGCATCGCCGGCTTTGTCGGTCCGCGGCTCGACGGCAGCGTCATAATAGCCTTCGGCGCGCAGCAATTGCCTGAGGAGGTCCGCGTCGGCGCTGGCGCGGCGGCCAATCTGCGCGGCGTTGGCTGGATCCTTGCGCTCGGCCTGCAGCGCGGACTGCCGGCGGAAGGTGCGAAGCAGCTCCTCCGCGTCGCTGACCGATGCCAGGCCCTCGATCTCGACGGTGTAACGCGTGTCGCCGGCGACCGGGATGCGGCGCCGCTGTCCCGACGCCGTGGGCGGCGCTGCCGGTGGGGCCGTATCCCTGGCATTGAGCTCGGGCCACGCGACCCCGAGGTCCGGCATAGGGTCGAGCGGCGCATTGGGGTCTAGTTCGGCCGGGTCGGGCGGGGTCGGCGCCGGTACCGTCTGGGCGAGCAAAGGCCCAGGAAGCAGCGCGAAGGCCGCGGCCGCGCACCACCATCGTGCGCTTGTCACCCTGGATCCCCGCCCGCTCATCCTGGGCAAGGCTTAACCAGCGCGCCTGAACCGCGCCAGTATGTTCCGCCGCCCTTGGAAGGGCTTAGTGAATTGTGCCGGTAATTTCGTCGCTGCTGAGCGTGGCGATCACCCGCTCGATCTGCCGCCAGTGGCAAAAGCGCGCCACATTGCCGTCGTCACGGCTGCGCTCGGCGCGCATCGCCGCCTCGAACCCGGCCTCGTCGCCAAAGCGCTCGATCAGCTCGGCGGCGTCGGTCAGCGCAAGGCGGCCATTGATGAACGGGCTATCCATGAGCCCCTTCCTAGCAGCGCCGCGTTTCCCGACTGCGGACGATCGTCGTCAACGCTGCATTAGCCATCTTTCGCGTGGCCTGTTGACGCTTCGTCTGCCATGGCCCCCGCCAATGCCGAATTCGACACGCGCCGGAGGATGCTTCCTCACCGTCTGCATCCTCGCCGGGTTTCTGCTCGGCCTCGCCATCGGCAATCCGATGAAGGGTATCCTCATCGGCACCGGCGCGGGGATCGCGCTAGCTGTTGCGACCTGGCTGATCGACCGCCGGCGGCGGAACTAGAGGATTCGCCGCCCGGACCAGATCACTCGGCCGATACAGTTGATCTCGCCCAGGCTGCAGTCGGGCCAGTCGGGATAAGCCGGATTGTCGGACTGGACCGTGACCCGCCGGCCGATCGGATTGAGCGCCAGCCGCTTCACCACCAAAGCATCGTCGATGCGAAGCACGTAAATGCCGTCGCGCAGCTGCTCGGCGGCATCGCCTAGGTCGACGAGGATGTCGTCGCCGGCATTGAGCGTCGGCGCCATCGAATCGCCCTCGACGCGGACGATCGACAGGCGCGACGGCTTGCTTGGAGTCAGCGCCTTCAGCCAGCGCTCGTCGAACGCGAAATAGGGCTTACCAAGCTCCTCGGTGACGATCGCCCCCGGCCCCGCCGAGACCATCACCGGATGGCGCTTGACGCTCACCAGGCCGTTGGCGGCGGGCGCGTCGGGAGCAGGACCGCCGAGCAGGGTTTCGGAAATCCCGAAATAGTGCGCGAGCTTGCGGCGCTCCTCCTCGCCAAGCCGTTTGGGGACGCCGCGCCGGACGAATTGCTGGATGTAAGCCGCGTTGCGCCCGAGCATGCGCGACAGGCCGGCAAAATCCTCGCCGCGCTCCGCGCACAGCCGCTGAAGAACCAGGCGGGGGTCGTTCATCATTAATGCGCCTTTAGTAGTGATAGGCAAGTGCCTAGACAAGTAGGAATTCGACTGGAAGGTAATGAGCAGCCGAGGCGCTTGAGACTATAAGGAAAACGACAGGTGAATTTGCTCAGAGAAGTGGAAAAATTCCTGCGCCGTAATGAAACCGCTCCAACCCGTTTTGGTCGAGATGTCGTGGGAGATCCGCGATTTGTCTTCGATTTGCGCAACGGGCGCGATCCCCGACCGCGAACGGTCGAGCGCGTTTTGGCCTATCTGGAAGCGGGTCCACAATGAACCGCATCGCCATATCCCCCGCGGCTTCAGCGCTGCTGCGGTGTCTCATTGGGCGTGCGCGTGTGCCGCGTGATAGGATTTTGCTTATTGATGTCGTGTCCGTCGACTGGCGTTCCCTGACCTTCAGCGGCGAGCGGCACCAGTTCGAACTGCGCATTCCGGGGCCGCACTCGCGCCTGGCCATGGAATGCATGTGCGACGGCCTCGAAGATGCAGATTTCAGCATACCCGGCGTGATCGTGGCCGACATCACACTCGCCGGTGAGCCGGCGTATGCGCCGGACGGGTCGACTACCATCACGATTGAGGCACTAACCGTAGCGGCCGACTAGCGGAGCGAGCGTCGCAGCTCAGCGAGAGCGGCCGATAGGGCCTGCGACGCATCAGACGGGGCGGACAGGGACGCCCCGTCCCCGAGATGATCGGCGATCCGCGACTGGAGCTGGCCAGGGGTCGGCCGCGATGTCGGCATGGCCTTGCGGTCGAACAGCCGGACCACGCGCGCATCGGGGCCGAGCTCGGCGAGAATGTCATCGAGCACCAGCGGACCCTGGTCCGCGGGCTTCGCGCCTGTGTCCACCCGGTCTGAGTCGGTCAGCAGCAACTCGTCGGCCGACGCCACCCGGTCGGTCAGCAGCAACTCTTCCGCCGACGCCACCCGGTCGGTCAGCAGAAGCTCATCGGGTGCCTCCGCGAATTCGAAGTCGCAGAGCGCGAAGTCAGGCAGGACGAAGCGGGCACTCCGGTCCCCGGAAACGCGGAGCATGCGGCTGCACGGCAGATAGGCGAGCGCCCCTGCCCCCGCCGCGGCCAGCCCGAGCTGCGGCTCGAGCCCGATCGCCGCGAACAGCCCGTAGGCCGCATAGCCGACGGCAGCGGCGAACAGCGCCGACGCGCCGCGCCCGGCGCCGGTTTCGATCCGCTCGATCAATCCCGCATCCATGGCGAGACTATTAGCGGCAATAGGTTTCCAGTCGGTTAGACGGCGGTCTCTTGCGCGGCGCCGATCTCGGTTACCTCGGGCCGATCTTCGATGAGGTCGATAATGGCGTTGGTGAAGGCCTCGACGTCGTCAGGCTTGCGGCTGGTGACGATATTGCCGTCGGTCACCGCCGCATCGTCGATGACATTCGCGCCGGCATTGCGAAGGTCGGTCCGGATCGATGGCCAACTCGTCGCCGTCCGGCCGCGGAGCAGGTCGGCTTCGACCAGAAGCCACGGGCCGTGGCAAATCGCGCCGATCGGCTTGCCCTGGTCGTTGAACGCCTTGATCAGGTCGATGACGTTGCCGTGGAGGCGCAGCTGATCGGGATTGCGCACCCCGCCGGGCAGGATGAGCGCGTCGAAGTCATCGGCGTTGGCGTCGTCGACGGTGAGGTCCGGGCGGATCGTCCTCCTGGGATCGTCGTGGACCGTGGCCTGGATCGGATCGAGCTTCAATGAGGCGAGCACAACCTCGGCCCCGCGCTTCTGCAGGATCTGGCGCGGGCCGAACAACTCCCATTCCTCGAAGCCGTCGGTGGCGACGATCAAAATTCGGGCGTTGGGCAGGGACGGCATTCCAACATCTCCTCTGGCAGGAACCTGGCCCCTCGCCGCTCGTCTATGCGCCTCGATGACCCGTGTGAAGCGTAACACGCCATGTTGAGGCACAGCAGCGACAGTGAGCCGGGCTACACCCGCAAGCGCATGGGCCGCTATTGGGCCTATTATGATGGCGACAAGCGAGTCACCGACCGCGACGAGATCGACCGGCTGAATTCCATCGCCCTTCCCCCCGCCTACAGCGAAGCCTGGTTCTGCAAGGACGCGAACGGCCACCTCCAGGCGACAGGCATCGACGATCGCGGGCGCAAGCAATATCGCTACCATCAGGAATTCCGGGCTCAGGCCGAAGCAAGCAAGTTTGGGGGCCTCGCCGAGTTCGGCAAGGCACTCCCCAAGATCCGGCGCAAGGTCGACAAGGACCTAAGGCAGCGTACGCTCAGCCGGGACAAGGTGGTCGCCGCGGTCATCCGCCTTCTCGACGACGAATATCTGCGCGTTGGCAATTCGGAGTACGCCAAACAGAACAAGAGCTTCGGCGCGACCACTTTACTCAGCCGCCAGGTCCATGACGACGGGCGCAAGGTGAAGATGCGGTTCAAGGGCAAGAGCGGCGTGCAACAGGAGGTGACGATCACCGACCGCGCCCTCCGGCGGATCGTCCGCCAGCTTCAGGAACTGCCCGGCCAGGCGCTGTTCCAGTACATCAACGGCGATGGGAACCCGCACCCCATCACTTCCAACGAGGTCAACGACTATATCCGTGAGGCGAGCGGCGGCGACTTCACGGCCAAGCATTTCCGCACCTGGGGCGCGACCGTTCTCGCGTTCGAACAGATGCTCGACAAGGCCGACAACGCGCGGATCAGCGTCAATACGATGATCGAACCGGTCGCCGAGGCGCTCGGGAATACCGTGGCGATGAGCCGCAAGGCCTATGTCCATCCCGCCTTGATCGAGGCGGTGAAGGAGAGCCCCCGCGACCCGCTCAAGGGCCTGCAGCGTCCTCGCGCGCGCAAATGGCTGTCGTCGTGCGAGGTCGCGTTGATCCCGTTCCTCAAAAAGGTCGCGAGAAAGAGCAGGAAAGCCCCCGCTTGATTGCGCTGGTCGCGCCCGCCAATAGGTGAGCCATGGGGGCGGATCGCTTCACCGGCTGGTTCGAGGCCAATCGCGACGGGCTCGCGACAGGCGCGCTCGTCGGCGTGGTCCTCGTCGCATTGATGCTGATCCTGAGGTCTTACGGGGAGCGAACGGTCCGCCGCGATCCCCTCGGCATCGGCTGGCGCACCGTGTTCGGCCGCGTCCTCGCCAAGACCGGCGTCGGCTTCATGATCCTGGCCGCCGCGGACGTGGTCGCGACCTACGCCGAGCTGCCGCACAAGGCTGCGCGGCTGATCGATATCCTGTTCGTCATCGCTTTTGCGATCCAAGGGGCCGTCTGGGGCCGCGAGCTGATCCTCGGCGTCATCGGCCGCAGGGTCGCTGACGAGAATGCCTCGGGCCCGCTCGCGAGCGCGATGGCGATCATCCGCGTGCTGGTCAGCGTCGCATTGTTCGCGATCGCCGGTATCCTCATCCTCGACAATCTAGGCGTGAACGTCACCGCGCTCGTCGCCGGGCTTGGTATCAGCGGCATCGCCATTGGCCTGGCCGCGCAGGGCATTTTTTCCGATCTGTTCGCGGCGCTCGCGATCCTCTTCGACAAGCCGTTCAAGAAGGGCGACACGATCCGCTACGACGGCAGCACCGGCA
>JBDTZJ010000038.1:0-12248 GCA_040005255.1 Sphingomicrobium sp. | reverse complement strand
TGTTCGTCGGCACCTCGATCTGCGGCGCCATGCCCTCGCTCTACTGGAACGTCGGCATGTGCTTCATGATGGGCGCGGCCGCGGGCGGCATGCTGCCGGTCACCTATGCGCTGCTTGCGGAGATGATGCCGAGCAAGCACCGCGGCTGGGCGCTGGTGCTGGTCGGCGGTCTCGGCGCGGTCGGCGGCTATTTCGCGGCGAGCGGCCTCTCCGCGCTCCTCCAGCCGACCTTCGGCTGGCGCAGCATGTGGCTACTGAACTTGCCCACCGGCCTGTCGCTGGTGCTGCTCGGCGCACTCATTCCGGAGTCGGCGAAGTTCCTGCTGGCCCGCGGGCGGCGCGAGGAGGCGCGCGCGGTGATGGAACGCTTCGGCTCGCGGGTGCGCAGCACGAGTCATGCCGAAGAGGTGGCGCTCGCCAAGGGGCAGTCGGTGGCGCTGACCGGCCGCGCGTTCTTCGGGAAGCTCGTCGCGCTCAGCCTCGCCGCGATCTGTTACGGCCTGATCAACTTCGGGCTGCTGCTGTGGCTTCCGGCCGACCTTGTCGCGCGGGGCTACAGCATGGCGGTGTCGAGCAAGCTGCTCGCCGAGTCCGCCCTGATCGCATTCCCGACGGTCTTCATTGTTGCTTATTTGTACAGCAACTGGAGCACGAAATGGTCGGTCGTTGGCTCGATCGCCGTCGCGCTCGCCGGCCTCGCCGGGGTGCTGTGGCTGGAGTTCACCGGCGCCGGAAGCCCGGTGCTTCCCGTCGCGCTGCTGATCGTCGGCACCAATGCTTTGATCGCGATGCTTTTGCCTTACGCGGCGGAAAGTTTCCCACTGCGCATTCGCGGCCGGACGACGGGGACCGTAGCCGCCTTCACGAAGGCCGGGGGCATGTTCGCCCAGCTGCTCGCGATCCTTGCGCTGGTCCCGCCGCTCGCCGTCGTGTCGCTGATCATCATCGTGCCCACCGCCGCCGCGCTGATCCTCATTGCCCGGTTCGGCAAGGAAACGCGGGGCCGAGATCTGCGCGATCTTGATCCCGACGGGCGTACGTTCGCTGCGACGGGAATCTAGGCGCGGCCCCCGCGTCTAGTGCTGCATCTGCAGGTTCATCATCTCCGGCGTCGGGCCCATGTTCGCGGCCAGGTGCGCCATGATCCAAATGGTCCCGATCATCACCAGGAAAACGATCAGCACGCCGAACGCCAGCGCGAGCACGTTGTTCGAATTGTCCGGGCCGCTGGTGATGTGGAGGAAGAAGACCAGGTGAACGCCCATCTGGGCGATCGCCAGGACGACCAAACCGACCGCCACGCCCGGCCCCCACAGCACCGACGTCGACGCCACCCAGAAGGAGATGCCGGTGAGCAGCAGCGCAAGCCCGAGCCCGATCACATAGCTGATCGTCTCGCTCACCACGCTGTCGTGCGGCTGGCCCGGCGCGACGTTGTGTTGCTCTGGGTCGTGCTCGGTCATGGCAATGTCCCGATCAGATAGACGATGGTGAAGATGGCCACCCAGATGATGTCGAGGGCGTGCCAGAAGATGCTGAGGCAGAGCAGCCGGCGGACGATGTGCTCGCGGAAGCCCTTGGCCCAGATCTGCGCCATCATCGTGCCGATCCACAGGAGGCCGGCAGTAACGTGCGCTCCGTGGCAGCCGACGAGGGTGAAGAAGGACGACAGGAAGGCGCTGCGCTGCGGCCCGGCGCCAATGCGGATCATGCCCGCGAATTCGGTAAGCTCGATGACCAAAAAGACGAAGCCGAGCAGGCCTGTCAGGAGCAGCCAGGTTTGCGTCCACAGCAGGTTCTTGCGCTTTGCGGCGATCATCGCGAGGCCGCAGACGAAACTCGAAACGAGCAGCGCCAGCGTCTCGATCGCGACCGTCGTGCGGTCGAACAGCTGGCCGGTTACCGGCCCGCCGTCGGTCGCGTGGACGAGGCTGGCGTAGGTGGCGAACAGCGCCGAGAACAGCACGATGTCCGACAGCACGAACAGCCAGAAGCCGTAGGGGACGACGATGCTCTTCGACTCCGGACCACGTTGGCCGAGGCCGGTATCTTCGGACGCGTGGTGGGTCAGGCCGATGGTTGCCGCTTCCGAACTGGTCACGTCGATTGGCTCAGCTGGTGAAGGTTTTCCATGCGGATGCGGCGCCGCTCGCGGGCGTTGGCGATGACTTCCTCGACCGGGATGACGTGCTCATGCTCGTCACGCCAGGCGTACCAAACGAAGACGGCGAACGCGCCGATCAGGCCGAGGATCGCCAGCCACCAAATGTACCAGATGACGGCGAAGCCGCAGACGCTCGCGAAGAACGCGCAGATCACGCCTACCGGCGTATTCAGCGGCATTTCGATCGGCTGGTAATCGGGTTCGGGGATCAGCTTGTCGCGCTCGATCGCTTCCTGCTTGCGGTGCCAATAGGCTTCCTCGCCATGGACGTCGGGAAGCACCGCGAAATTGTAGTGCGGCGGCGGCGACAGCGTTAGCCATTCGAGCGTGCGGCCGTCCCACGGGTCGCCGGTCAGGTCGCGGCGTTTGTCGCGGGTCCTGATCGAATAGAGCAGCTGGACGACGGTCAGCACGATCGCGACGAGAATGAATAGGGCGCCGACCAGCGCCGCGATGTTCCACGGTTGCCAGCTGGGATCGTCATAATGCTGCATTCGCCGCGTCGCACCCATCAGTCCGAGCACGTACAGCGGCATGAAGGCGAGATAAAAACCGATGAACCAGCACCAGAAGATCGCTTTGCCGATGCGCTCGTCGAGCGTGAAGCCGAACGCTTTCGGGAACCAGTAAGTGTAGCCCGCCATCGCTCCGAAGACGACGCCGCCGATGATCACGTTGTGGAAGTGCGCGACCAGGAACAGGCTGTTGTGGACCACGAAGTCGACCGGCGGAATGGCCATCAGGACGCCGGTCAGGCCGCCGAACACGAAGGTGATCATGAAGCCGATCGCATAATGCATCGGGACGGTGAAGCGGACTCGGCCGCCGTACATCGTGAACAGCCAGTTGAAGATCTTCACGCCCGTCGGGATCGCGATGAGCATGCTGGCGATGCCGAAGATGGCGTTGACGTCGGCGCCCGCGCCCATGGTGAAGAAGTGATGCAGCCAGACGGTGAACGACAGGATGCAGATCGCCAGCGTCGCGAAAACCATCGAGCGATAGCCGAACAGCGGCTTGCCCGAAAATGTCGACACCACTTCCGAATAGATCCCGAACGCGGGCAGGATCAGGATGTAGACCTCCGGATGGCCCCACATCCAGATGAGATTCATGTAGAGCATCGAATTTCCGCCGCCGTCATTGGTGAAGAAATGGAACCCGAGGTAGCGGTCGAGCATCAGCAGCGCCAAGGTCGCGGTGAGCACCGGAAAAGCGGCGATGATGAGGAGGTTCGTTGCGAGCGAGGTCCAGCAGAAAACCGGCATTCGCATATAGCTCATGCCCGGCGCGCGAATCTTGAGAATGGTCGTGACGAAGTTCACGCCGGTCAGCAGCGTTCCCACGCCGGATATCTGCAATGCGACGAGATAATAATCGACGCCGACGTCCGGCGAGAAAGCCTTTTCGCTGAGCGGCGGAAAGGCAAGCCAACCGGTCCGCGCAAACACGCCGATGAACAGGCTGAGGTTGACGAGCAGCACTCCCGACGCGGTCAGCCAGAAGCTGACGTTGTTCATGGTCGGGAAGGCGACGTCGCGCACTCCGAGCTGAAGCGGGACGACGAAATTCATCAGTCCGATCATGAACGGCATCGCCATGAAGAAGATCATGATCGTGCCGTGGGCGGAGAAGATCTGGTCGTAATGCTCGGGCGGCAGATAACCTTGGGACTGGCCCACCGCGACGGCCTGTTGCGCGCGCATCATGATCGCGTCGGAAAACCCGCGAACGAGCATCACCAGCGCCAGGACGATGTACATGACGCCAATGCGCTTGTGGTCGGTGGAGGTGATGTATTCGTTCCACAGGTACGGCCACCAGCCCCTGATGGTCACCCAGGCGGCGACGGCGGCGAGCGCCAGCAGCACAACGATCGAAGTGATCAGCGGAATCGGCTGATTGAACGGAATCGCCGACCAGGTGAGCTTGCCGAAAAAGCTCATGCGCCGACTCCCGGTGCCGGTCGGGCCTGCGGCAGCTGCCGCGGCGAAGGGGCATGTCCGGTTGCGATCGCTTGGAAGAGGCCGGGCGCAACATTGCTGAAGGTCATCGGCTTTACGTAGCTAGTGGGCTCGGAGAGCAGCGCGTAGGCGCGGCCGTCGAGCATTTGCCCGGAGCCACGCGCAGATTGCGCCCAGGCCGCGAACTGCTGCGGCGGGACCGCGTGGACCTTGAACTGCATGCCGGGAAACCCGTCGCCGCTGAAGTGGGCCGACCGGCCTTCATAGACGCCCTGCCGGTCCGCCCGGAGGTTGAGGCGGGTCGTCATACCCGGCATGGTGTAGATCATCGTCCCCATCTGCGGGACGAAGAAGACGTTCCATACCGTGGCCGAGGTCAGGCGGAAACTGACCGGCGTGCCCGCCGGGACCACCAGCTGGTTGACCGTGGCAATCCCCTGGTCCGGGTAGATGAACAGCCATTTCCAGTCCATCGAGACGACCTCGACGTTCAGCGGCTGGACCCTGGATGCGAGCGGCTTGCTCGGTTCGAGGTCATGACTGCCGATCCAGGCGATGCCTCCGAGGAGAATGACGGTAAGCGCCGGGATCGCCCACACCACCATCTCGATCGCCCCTGAATATTCCCAATCGGGACGATATGTGGCCCTGGTATTTCCTCGCCGGAACCACCAGGCGAATGCGAGGGTCGCGATCATCGTGGGGACGATGATGGCGAGCATGATCGCGGTGGAGTTGATCAGGATCTGCGTCTCGGCCGCGCCGATCGGCCCGACCGGGTCGAGGATGCCCCGGTTGCACGAACTGACGAGGAAGCCGAGGCCGGCGGCTCCCATGAACCGCCGCATATTTGTCCAGCCTTGGCACCAACGCTCGTTCATGAGCCCCCGCTTGGATGCGGCTGACTAGTCAAACACGGACGGATCCGGGTTCCGTAATTAAACTTAGTCCGGACTCGAACAACTGGTGACCCCAACGGGAATCGAACCCGTGTTTTCGCCGTGAAAGGGCGACGTCCTAGACCGCTAGACGATGGGGCCGCATGAAAAGCGGCTGCCGGTTAGGCGAGCGGCCAGTGAGGGTCAAGCAAGCCAGGGTCAAGCAAGCGCCGCGTCCTCGAGGTGCATCTCGGCCGCGTTGCCGCCGTTCCACTCGTCGCGCTTGATTGTCCCGGCAAGCCACCAGCGCCGATCGGGGGGCGAAGAGAGCAGGGCCTGGCCGAGCTCGCTTCCGGCGCTGCGGAACGCGATCCACTTGAAGCTCTTGCCGTCGTCGCCGCAGCCGAGGCCGCGGACGTGACCGTCCCCGACGATGCCGGTCTTGATCAGCCGCACGGGGCCTGCCGCGACCCGCGGGCTCGGCCATCCCGCGCCGTACGGGCCGGCCGCGTCGAGCGCGTCGCATAAGGCTCCGGCCACTCCGCCGGGCGCCAGCAAGGCGTCGAGCAGAAGCGCGCGATCGCCCCGCGCTTTCGCGACGTCGTCGGCGAGCCGGTCGTTGATGAAGTCGCGGAACGGCTCGAGCCCACCGGGCGGGAGTGTCAGTCCGGCCGCCATCGCGTGGCCGCCGCCGGCCACCAGCAGCCCGCTGTCTTTCGCGGCAAGCACCGCGGCGCCGAGGTCGACTCCGGAGATCGAGCGGCCCGACCCCTTGCCGGTGCCGTCCTCGGTCTCGGCGATGACGATCGCCGGCCGGCCGAACCGTTCCTTGATTCGCCCGGCGACGATGCCGATCACGCCCTGGTGCCAGCCGCCACTCATGACCGTCATGACGGGGGCGTCGGCTTGCTCCGCAGCCAGCGCCTCGGCCTGCTCGCACACCAGCATTTCGATCGCGCGCCGCTCTTCGTTCAGCCGGTCGAGCTCGGCGGCGAGCGTCCGCGCTTCCTCGGGGTCGCTGCAAGTCAGGAGGCGAACGCCGAGGTCGGATTTGCCGACCCGCCCGCCGGCATTGATCCGCGGTCCCAGAGCGAAACCGAGGTCGCGGCAGCTTGGACTCTTCACCAGCCGCGCCGCTTCGGCCAGCGCCACCAGCCCGATGTTCTGCCGCGCCGCCATGACCTTCAGGCCCTGCGTGACGAACGCGCGGTTGAGATTCTTGAGGCGCGCGACGTCGGCGACGGTGCCGAGCGCGACGAGGTCTAGCAGGTCGATGATCTTGGGCTCGGCCGAAGCCTCGAAGACCCCGCGGCCCCTCAGCTCGCGCAGCAGCGCCACTCCCAGCAGAAAGGCCATGCCGACAGCGGCGAGATGGCCATGCGACGCGCCGTCTTCGCTCTCGTCGAGCCGGTTCGGATTGATCAGCGCGTGAGCGACCGGGAGCAGGCTCGCGCACTGGTGGTGATCGACGACGATCACGTCGAGCGCGGCGGCGCGCGCTTCTTCGAGCGCGTCGAACGCCTGGGCTCCGCAATCGACGCAGACCGCGACGTTGGCGCCGCGGGTCTTGAGCTCGACCAGCGCCTTGCCCGACGGGCCATAGCCCTCCATCAGCCGGTCGGGGATATAGACCATAGGCTCGGCGCCCAGCCGCCGCAGCAGCAGAACCAGCAGCGCCGCGCTGGTCGCACCGTCGACGTCATAATCGCCGAAGATGGCGATGCTTTCGCCCTCCTGTAGCGCATCGGCCAGCCGCTTGGCGCCCTTGTCCATGTCCTGGAAGCAGCTGGGGTCGGGCAGGAAGTCGCGGATTCGGGGCTCGCGATGGCGCGGCAAATCGTCGCGTCCGACGCCGCGCGCGAGCAGCAGCTCGTCGACCAAAGCGTCCATGGGAAGCGCGGGGTCGGGCTCGCGCCGCCACCGCCAGGGCTGGCCGGTCACGGACCTGTCGATGTTGAGCGCCGCCCCCATGACCCAGATGTAGTGGGCTGCAGTCGGCGGTCTAGAGTCCTCGGTGCCTGAGGGGGTGATATTCTGTGGACACTCGCCAGATCGTGCCGGTCAGGCCTGGCCCAGATCGCGAAGCAGATCGATGAACCACGGCACCGACGCGTCGAACGCCTTGCCGCCGGCGATCCGCTCGAACTCGATCGCCCGCAGCTCATCGCCGCGCTCCTCGTCGTGACCCACCACCCCGGACTCGCCGCGCAGCGCAGCGTCCACCGCATACCGCGTGCAGTCCCGGATCAGCGCGAGGTCGGCGTCATTCGCTGGGGCCGAGCGAGAGAAGTATCCGCTCTTCTGGACGAGCACCTTGTCGGCGCCGAGCTCGGCGGCGAACTGTTTGGCGAACCACTGGCCCGGGTTGATCTTGTCGAGCTGGACGTGGTCGAACGGGTCGCGCGGCACCTCCTCGCCCGCCGCTTCCATCGCGGCGACGATCTCACCGACGCCGGCGCCCTCGGAGATGAAGAGGTTGACGCCGTCCTCAACGTCCATGATCGATCGTAGCCGCTTGGCCTCCTCAGCGATGTCGAACGGGCGCTCCGGGATAAACACGGCGTGGAGGTCCCAGCGGGCAGCGCTATTCTCCAGCCACTCGGCGAATTTCGCTTGCTGGACCCATTGGTGGTGCGCGAGGGCGGTCGCCGCTGTCAGCCATCCGCTGCCGCGGCCCATGACCTCGTGGACGACGAGCATCCGCGGGTTGGACGAGTGCTCGGCGATGATGTTGCGGGCGTAGAGGGCGCCCTGCTCGGCCGCGGTCCATGCGCCGAGCGACTGCCGGATTGGCACCACGTCGTTGTCGATGGTCTTGGGGAGCCCGACCACCGTGAGCTGATAGCCGTTGCTGCCCAGGTAGGCCGCGAGGTCGGCCGCAGTTCCGTTGGTGTCGTCGCCGCCGATCGTGTGGAGGACGTCGACACCGTCGCGGCGCAGCTGTTCGGCGGCCACATGCAGCGGGTCCTGTCCGGGCTGGACGAGGCCCCGCATCACGCAATCATCGACGTTGGTGAGCTTGACCCGGCTGTTGCCGATCGGGCTTCCCCCAAAGGCGTGTAGCCGTCCGGCGACCGCCCGCACCGCGTCGGTCACCTCAACGGAATCGCCGGTGAGCAGGCCGGCGTAGCCGTTGCGGTAGGCGATGATCCTGATATCGGGCGCAACCTCGGTGTATCGCTCGATGAGCCCGCCGACGGCGGAGGAAAGGCAGGGCGCGAGGCCGCCCGCTGTGAGCATGGCTACGGTGGTGACAGGCACCGCCTGCCGATAAAAGGCCTAGTCGCCCTCGTCCACCGTGTGCTGCAGAAGCTCGGACCGCACCCTGACGGCGCGCGCGGCGACCGTGGTTTCGACGAGAAAGAACGCGAAGCCGGCTCCGATCGCGAGCATCGAGGCGATGAACAGCCACGCGATCTCGGTGCCGAGCCGGGTGCGGGTCAGGTTGGCGGCAAACAGGAGGACGACCACGAGACAAGTCAGGATCGCCGAGGTGACAGCGAGGCCCGTCGCCCAGTTGATCAGCAGCATCCGCCGGTCGACTACCTTGAGGTCGGAGATCCAGCGGTCGTGCTCTTTGCCGCGGCTCGCAAGCAGCATCGGCTCGATCTCCCGCGACCGGTCGACAATGCGGGACAGGCGCGCGGCGAGGACGTTGAGGAAGGCGCCGATGCCGCTCAGCAGGAACACCGGGGCGAGCGCCAGCCGCACGATCTCGGCGACCGTGTTGACCGACAGGTCCGGCGAGCTTTCGAACATGGGACGCTTCTAGGTCGCTGCCTCGCGTTCGCAACTGGCGACTTCGAGCAGCATCAGGCCGTTGACCACGAAGCTTGCCGCCAGCACCCAGGCGAAGGCTGCGACGAGCGCACGCGTCGGGCCGAAGACGCTGACCACGATAGTCGAAATCGACAGGCCGGTGATCAGCAGCACGGCGAGCAGGAAGTCCATTCCGGCCGACAGCCCGGTCCACGTCCGCACCGAGCCCTGCGTCTCCACTGCCTCCGCGGCGAGGATGACGCTTCGCACCATTAGCCAGCCGATGATCGGCCAGACGGTGGGGAAGAAGTGAGTCTCCGGATTGACGATGAACAATAGTCCCGCAAGCGCGGTGACGATCCCCGTGGCCATGGCGTAGCTACGGACCTGCCGACGGAGCGAGCCGGCAACCGTCTCGATCAGGCCGGCGGCGATCAGCAGCCCGCCGATCATGTCCGACGACAGCGTCTTGCCCGCCGGTAGCAGCGCCGCGCCGGCGCCGAGCAGTACGATCGCTATGCCGGCGACGCGCAGCGCCCCCGCGCGCATCCGGTCCGACATTTCCCGATGACCCTGTGTCGCCACGTTCGAGCCCCAATCTGTCGTGCCGCGAACACTGCGAGGCGCCTCGCGGTTCCACGCGGGTCAGCCCTGCGGCGCGATCACCCGCAGTGCTTTCTTACGGATCGTGTAGTCGAGCGGGGGCTCGACACGAACGACCTCGCCGTCGAGCGAGACCGCAAGGCGGCGCTTACGGCTCGACACGCGCAGCCGCTCGACATCGTCAAGCCGAACCATGTCGTCGGCGCTCGCGCGGTTGAGCAATGCGCGAACGCTCGCGGCGATGAAGCCGCGGCGCGTCTTCTTGCGCATCACCAGCACCGACAGCCGCCCGTCCTCCACGCTTTCGCGCTGTCCCGCGGCCGGGAGATCGGTGCGGTAATCATTGTTGCCGACGAACAGCAGAGGCGTGTCGACCTGCCCCTCGCGGTCGTTGACGGTGAGGGTCAGCCGCTGATGGCCGAAGCGCACCAGGGTACGGATCGAGGCGACGATCATCGCCACCGCCTTGGGCCGGCCGAGCCGCTTGCGCTGCGAATCGCGGTCGACCACCAGCAGCGGGTAAAGCCCGATTGCGCTGTTGTTGATGAAGATGCGGTGGTTCATCTCGGCGACGTCGACCTGCCGTGCCGGCCGCTCGGCGATGAGCTTCGCCGCGTCCGCCAGCTTGGTCGGAATGCCGAGGTCGCGCGCGAAGTGGTTGAGGGTGCCGAGCGGCAGGATTCCGAGCAAAGTCTTGGTCCCGACAAGCGCCGAGGCCGCGGCGCTGATCGTTCCGTCACCGCCGCCGACGATGAGCAGTTCGTCGCCGCGCTCGGCGATCGCGCGGCAGCGCGCCGCGCAATCACCACCGCCGATAAGCTCGACCTCGGCCTCGACTCCGGCCTTCTTGAGCGCTCTTGCGACCTTGTCGCCGATCTTCGGATCGGCGGCGACTGCGCCGCCACCGCTGTTGAGAAGCACCGTGACGCGCGCCATCGTCCGAACCGAACGCGTCAGTCGTCCTTCCCGGTGCATTGGCCGACGCGCTGCGCGTCGATATGCATCTTCATCGTCATGCCGCTTTGCTGGCCGCCGCTGCCCTTGCTCGACATGTCCATCGAGTAGCTCGTGGGCGTGTAGCTCCCGGCCATGTTGGTCGTTTGGGTCGAGTGTTCCTCGCTGCACACCATCTGGATGTCGATCTTGCCGCCGCCCATGGTGAAATGGCCGTAGCGGCAGGATTTGTCCGCGCCGAAGAAACCCGCCTTCGGCTTCTTGACGTCCTCGGCCGTCACGCAATGCCTGCTGGCCTCGTTGCGGTGCTCGGCGATGCTCTGCTTCATCTTCTCGGCATATTGCGCAGGGATGCCGGGGACGTTCATTTCGAGGACCGTCACCTTCGATTGCCACAGCCCCGGTTCAATCATCGAATCGCTGGTCATGACGCCCGACTGGACGACTGCATTGGTGACCTGATTGCCGGTCGCATTCTTGAGTTCGACCGTCGGGCCCTTGTTGCAAGCGGCCAGGCAAAGAACGGACGCGGCTACGCAGATGGCATGTTTCATCGTCAAAGCCCCTTGATTGACGGGGCCACCATAAGACTGCCCTTTATCGAGCACCAGCGGCTCCCGGATCGGCGCCGAGCGCTTATATGGACGCCATGGCGATTCAAATCCGTACCTCGCTCGCTGAGCCCGACACCGCCGCGACCTACGTCCCGCACCGTCCCGCGCGCCCCGACAAGGCCGAGGGGGGCAGGAAGTTCGAGCTGGTTGCCGAGTATGAGCCTGCCGGCGATCAGCCCACGGCGATCCGCGAACTGGTGGAGGGTATCGGCGAGAATGGCGAGGCGAGCCAGGTGCTGCTCGGCGTCACCGGCTCGGGCAAGACCTTCACCATGGCAAAGGTCATCGAGACGCTGCAGCGGCCGGCGCTGGTGATCGCCCCGAACAAGATCCTCGCCGCGCAGCTCTACGGCGAGTTCAAGAGCTTCTTCCCCGACAATGCGGTCGAATATTTCGTCAGCTATTACGATTATTACCAGCCCGAGGCCTACGTGCCGCGCACCGACACCTACATCGAGAAGGAGTCGAGCGTGAACGAGGCGATCGACCGCATGCGCCACTCGGCGACGCGCTCGCTGCTCGAACGCGACGACGTAATCATCGTCGCTTCGGTCTCCTGCCTCTACGGCATCGGCTCGGTCGAAACCTATTCAGCAATGACGTTCAGCCTCAAGAAGGGCGGCGTCGAGGACCAGCGCGAGGTGATCCGCAAGCTGGTCGCGCTGCAGTACCGGCGCAATGACCAGGCCTTCGCCCGCGGCAATTTCCGGGTGCGCGGCGACAGCCTCGAGATCTTCCCGTCGCACTATGAGGATACCGCGTGGCGCGTGTCGTTCTTCGGCGACGAGATCGAGGAGATCAGCGAGTTCGACCCGCTGACGGGCAAGACCGTCGCGTCATTGGACAGCATCAAGGTCTATGCCAACTCGCACTATGTGACGCCCGGCCCAACGCTCAAGCAGGCGATGGAGGCGATCAAGCACGAGCTCGCCGAGCGCTTAAAGGAGCTCGAGGCGGAGGGCAGGTTGCTCGAGCTCCAGCGGCTCGAACAGCGGACCAATTTCGACCTTGAGATGATCGCCGCGACCGGCTCCTGCGCGGGGATCGAGAATTACTCGCGATTCCTGACTGGCCGCCTGCCGGGCGAGCCGCCGCCGACCCTGTTCGAATATCTCCCCGACAACGCGCTTCTGTTCGTTGACGAGAGCCATCAGACGGTGCCGCAGATCGGCGCGATGGCGCGCGGCGACCATCGCCGGAAGATCACGCTGGCCGAATATGGCTTCCGCCTGCCGAGCTGCATCGACAACCGGCCTTTGCGCTTCAACGAATGGGAGGCGATGCGCCCGCAGACGACGTTCGTTTCGGCGAC
>JBDTZJ010000175.1:0-3666 GCA_040005255.1 Sphingomicrobium sp. | reverse complement strand
CATTGTCCCACGCCTCGCGCCGAGCCTTCATCCGCTCCTTGGCGACCGGGCCTTCACCGCGCACCACCGCGTAGAATTCCTCCCAGTCGATCTCGCCAAAGTCGTAGCCGCCCTTCTCCTCATTCCACTTGAGGTCGGCGTCGGGGACTTTGAGGCCGAGGAAGTCCGCCTGCGGGACTGTGATGTCGACGAACTTCTGGCGAAGCTCGTCGTTCGTTTCGCGCTTGATGCGCCAGCGCATCGACTGCGCGGTGTTGGGGCTGTCGGCATCTGGCGGACCGAACATCATCAGCGACGGCCACCACCAGCGGTTGAGCGCATCCTGCGCCATCCGCTTCTGCTCCGGCGTACCCTTGGAGAGCGCGATCATGATCTCGTAGCCCTGGCGCTGGTGGAAGCTTTCTTCCTTGCACACGCGAACCATCGCCCGGGCGTAGGGGCCGTAGCTGGTACGCTGCAGCGGAACCTGGTTCAGGATCGCCGCGCCGTCGACCAGCCAGCCGATCGCGCCAATGTCGGCCCAGGTCAGTGCCGGATAATTGAAGATGGTGGAGTATTTGGCTTTGCCCGAATGCAGCGCCTCGATCATCTGCTCTCTGGCCGTGCCAAGCGTCTCGGCCGCACAGTAGAGGTAGAGCCCGTGCCCGGCCTCATCCTGCACCTTGGCGAGCAGGATCGCCTTGCGCCGTAGCGACGGCGCGCGCGTGATCCAATTGCCCTCGGGCAGCATGCCGACGATCTCGCTATGCGCGTGCTGGCTGATCTGCCGCGTGAGGGTGCGCCGATACGCTTCGGGCATCCAGTCCTTGGGCTCGATGAAGTCGTCAGCCGCGACGCGCGCTTCGAACGCCTCGAGGAGCTTGGGATCCTCGAGATTCTCGATCTTTGCCGTCTTCTGAAGCTCGGTCGTGTACATGGCTGCGATGTAGTCTGTGCGGCGTAAACGTTCAAATCTCGATGACTGGTCCGCCGAGCGTGCGTGAATAGCCGGTGAACTCGGCGATCGCGCGGCCGTCGCTCGTGCGCACTGCGACGCGGGTTACTCCAGCTCTCCCCTCGCGCGCCACTTCCGTCGCTTCCGCGATCAGCGTCTCGCCCTCGCGTACCTTGTCGAGAAAGACGATCGAAGCCTGCGCGGCCACGCTCGCATGGTTGGCGCCGTTGCAGACGTAGGCGAAAGCCGTGTCGGCGAGCGCGAAAATCATGCCGCCATGGGCGATTCCGTGGCTGTTGAGCATGTCCGCGCGAACCACCATCGAGATGCGTGCGTAGTCCGCCCGCGCTTCCTCGATCTTGATGCCCCAGGCCGGGCCGGTGCCCTCGCCGGCAAGCATCTCATGCGCGACCCGGTTCGCGAGTTCGTTTGCGTCCACGGCCCCTCCTTCGCTAGGCCAAGGCATGGCTTACGAGACCATCGACTTCAAGGCGGACGGAGCGATCGCCCGGATCACGCTCGACCGCCCGGACCGGCTCAATAGCTTCACCGCGCAGATGCACGGAGAGTTGCGCGGTGCGCTGGCGAACCTGGGCGAGGCGCGCGTCGTGGTGCTGACTGGCGCAGGGCGCGGATTCTGCGCGGGGCAGGACCTAAACGACCGCGCCGTGGCGCCGGGGGAAAAGGTCGACCTCGGCGAGACCGTCCAGGCCTGCTGGAACCCCTTGATCCGTACCCTGACGACGCTGCCGCAGCCGGTGATCGCGCGCGTCAACGGGGTCGCGGCGGGCGCCGGCGCCAACATCGCGCTGGCTTGCGACGTCGTCGTCGCCGCGAAATCGGCCAAATTCATCCAGAGCTTCTCGGCGATCGGGCTGATCCCCGACAGCGGCGGCACCTGGGCATTGCCGCGGCTGGTCGGCCAGGCGCGCGCGCTGGGCCTGGCGCTTACCGGCGAGCCGTTGCCAGCGGAGAAGGCCGCCGAGTGGGGCCTGATCTGGAAGGCGGTCGAGGACGACCAGCTCGACGCCGAAGTCGACGCGATCGCCAACAAGCTCGCGTTGCTGCCGCCGCTCGGCCTCGCCGCGATCAAGGACATGATCCGCTCGTCCTGGCAATACAGCCTCGATGAGGAGCTCCAGCGTCAGGCGGGCGCGATGCGACGGCTCGGTTTCACCGAAGATTATCGCGAAGGGGTCGCGGCCTTCCTCGAGAAGCGGACGCCAACTTTCACTGGCCGATAGGGCTGCAACTCTCCTCCCGCTGGCTCGTTTCGGTGAGCAAACAACCAACGGGAGAAGGTCGTGAGCCTGATCATCGTCATCATTCTGATCCTTCTGCTGGTCGGCGCAGTGCCGCGCTGGGGATACAACAGGGGCTGGGGCTACGGTCCGTCAGGCCTGCTCGGCGTGATCCTGATCGTGGTGATCATCCTGCTTCTGATGGGCAGGCTTTAGGCCGCGCCAGCCTTCACCGCGAAGCTCCAGGCGGCCGAGGCCAGCATCGGCACACGCTTGGCCATCTCCTCGGCGCGGGCATGGCTTGCGGTACCGTCGATGACGCGCTTCTTGATCCCCTGGACGATCCCGGCGAGCCGGAACAAATTGTAGGCGAAATACCAGTCGAGCTGGCCCGCAACCGGCACGCCAGAGCGCGCCGAGTAACGCTGCACGACCTCGTCCAGCGCCGGGATGCCGAGCGCGGCGAGGTCGAGCCCAGCCAGCCCGGCAGCGCCGTCGGCCGGCATCATCCATTGCATGGCGAGATAGGAGAAATCGGCCACCGGGTCGCCGAGCGTCGCCAGCTCCCAGTCGAGCACGGCAGTCAGCGTCCCGTCCTCGTCGAACACGACATTGTCGATGCGATAGTCGCCGTGGACGATCGACACCCGCGACTGCTCGGGCAGGCTTGCGGGGAGATATTCGATCAGCCGCTCCATCTCCGGCAGTTCGTCGGTTTGCGAATCGCGATATTGCCGCGTCCAGCGCGCGACCTGCCGCTCGAAATAATTGCCCGGCTTGCCAAAGTCGCCGAGGCCGGCAGCGGCCGGGTCGATGTTGTGGAGGTCGGCGAGCGTGTCGACCAGCTGATCGTACATGCGCCGGCGATTTGGAGGATCGAAGTCGGGCAGCGCGCCGTCCGCATAGGGACGGCCCTTGGCCAGCTCCATCACGTAGAAGATCGCGCCGATGACCTCCGGATCGTCGCACAGCGCCAGCGGTCGCGGCGCCGGAAAGCCGAGCGGGCTCAGCGCCGAAAGCAGGCGATGCTCGCGGTCGACTGCGTGCGCCGAGGGCAGGAGCTGCCCGAACGGCTTGCGGCGCAGCACATAGTCGCCCGACGCCGCGCTGATCCGGTAGGTTGGGTTGGATTGGCCCGACGGGAACTTGCTCAACGTGAACGGGCCGCGGAACCCCTCGACATTGGCATCGAGCCACGCGCCGAGCCTGGCCTCGTCGAGCTGCTCGCTCATCGATATTTCTTATACTCCAGCCGGGCGATGGCACGGCGGTGGACCTCATCGGGCCCGTCGGCGAGGCGCAGAGTGCGGATCGACGCATAGGCGCGAGCCAGGCCCGCATCCTCCGAAACCCCCGCGGCGCCGAACGCCTGGATCGCGTCGTCGATGATCTTCAGCGCCATGATCGGCGCAGCGACCTTGATCATCGCGATCTCGCCCTGCGCCGCCTTGTTGCCGGCGCGGTCCATCATGTCCGCGGCCTTGAGGCACA
>JBDTZJ010000174.1:0-3682 GCA_040005255.1 Sphingomicrobium sp. | reverse complement strand
GTGATGAAATTCGGCGGAACCTCGATGGCGGGCATCGAGCGCATCCGCCACGTCGCGGGCCTGGTGAAACGCGAGGCCGACCGCGGCAACGAGGTCGCGGTCGTGGTCTCGGCGATGGCCGGCGAAACCGACCGTCTCGTGCAAATGTGCAAGGAAGCGGCGCCGCTCTACGACCCGCGCGAATATGATGTGGTCGTCGCCAGCGGCGAGCAGGTCACCGCCGGTCTCCTCGCGATCACGCTCTCGGGCATGGGCGTCAACGCCCGCTCCTACATGGGCTGGCAACTTCCGATCCGCGCCTCCGGCCACTCATCGGCGCTGATCGACCATATCGAAGCCGACATCCTCGAAGATGTCTTCGCCAAGGGCGGAATCGCCGTGATTCCCGGCTTCCAGGGCATTACCGCCGAAGGTGACCTCGCGACACTGGGGCGCGGCGGATCGGATACCTCTGCCGTCGCGCTCGCCGTCGCGGTACAAGCCGACCGCTGCGACATCTACACCGACGTCGAGGGCGTGTTCACCACTGACCCGCGCATCGTCCCGCGCGCGAAGAAGCTCAACGCCATCACCTATGAGGAGATGCTCGAGCTGGCGTCGGTCGGCGCCAAGGTGCTGCAGACGCGCTCGGTTGGGCTCGCCATGCGTTACAACATGGCGCTGCAGGTGCTCTCCTCGTTCGAGGACAGGCCGGGAACGCTCATCGTCTCCGACGTCAAAATCGAGGAGCTCAACATGGAACGGCAGCTCATCACGGGCATCGCCCATGACAAAAACGAGGCGCGCGTGACGCTGACCGGGCTGCCCGACAAGCCGGGTACCGTGGCGGCGATCTTTGCCCCGCTCGCCAAGGCCAGCATCAACGTCGACATGATCGTCCAGAGCGGAGCCGGAACCGGCGCGCCCAGCGACCTCACCTTCACCGTACCCACGGCCGCGCTCGCTCATGCGGTCGCCGAGCTGGAGAAAGCGAAGACCGAGATCGGCTTCGACCGGATTGTGACCGATACCGACGTCGTGAAAGTGAGCGCGGTCGGCATCGGCATGCGCTCCAATGCCGGCATCGCCGCCACGATGTTCGAGACCTTGGCCGAGCGCGGGATCAATATCCTCGCCATCTCGACATCGGAGATCAAGGTCTCGGTGCTCTTGCCCGAGGAATATACCGAGCTCGCGGTCCGGGTGCTGCACACGGCTTTCGCGCTCGACGCAGAGGAGGCAGCATGAGCGGCGAGGGCCTGATCGCCGAACCGCGCGCGGTGCACGCTTCCGTTGGTCACGCGCGGCTCAAGGAGCTGATGCACCGCGGCACCGAGTTCCTCGGTTGCGACGTCGCGATCATGGGCGGCGCGATGAGCTGGATTTCCGAACGTCACCTCGTTTCGGCCATTTCCAACGCCGGCGGCTTTGGGGTGATCGCGTGCGGCGCGATGAGTCCCGAGCTGCTCGACACCGAGATCGCCGAAACCAAGGCGCGCACGAACCGGCCGTTCGGCGTCAATCTCATCACCATGCATCCGCAGCTGTCGGAGTTGATCGACGTCTGCGCCAGGCATCAGACCACCCACGTCGTCCTCGCTGGCGGCCTTCCGCCGGGCGGGGCGATCGACCGGATCAAGGCAAGCGGCGCTAAGCTCGTGGCTTTCTCGCCCGCGCTCAGCCTCGCGAAGAAGCTCATGCGCTCGGGCGCCGACGCGCTGGTGATCGAAGGCATGGAGGCGGGCGGCCATATCGGCCCGGTCTCGACCTCCGTGCTGGCGCAGGAGATCCTGCCCAATGTCAGCAAGGACATCCCGGTGTTCGTCGCCGGCGGCATCGGTCGCGGGGAGGCGGTCGCCGCCTACCTCGAAATGGGCGCTGTCGGCGTTCAGCTCGGCACGCGCTTCGTCTGCGCCAACGAATGCATCGCTCATGCGAACTTCAAGCGCGCCTTCCTCCGCGCCTCGGCGCGCGATGCGATCCCGTCGGTCCAGATCGACCCGCGCCTGCCAGTCATTCCGGTGCGCGCGCTCAAGAACCAGGAAATGGTCAATTTCGCCGCCAAACAGCGCGAGGTTGCGCAGAAGCTCGACGAGGGCGCGATCGAAATGGCCGAGGCGCAGCTGCAGATCGAACATTATTGGGCGGGCGCACTTCGCCGCGCCGTGATCGACGGCGACGTCGAGAGCGGCTCGGTGATGGCCGGCCAGTCGGTCGGGATGGTGACTCGCGAGGAGCCGGTCGCGGCAATTATCCAGGAACTGGTCAACGAAGCCGCCGCAGCGCTTGAGAGCCGCGGCTAGAGACCGTCTCGCGACGGCACAGCGGCAGATCAACGCTTCGCCCGATTTCGCTTGCGTGAGACAAAGCGGATCATGGGCGAAAACCACAACCCAACCTGCCGCCGCCGCTCCGAGAGGGAGCTGGTCGTCCTCGCTGGTTCGGCGTTCGGGCTCGGCCGTTCGCGGTCGATCATCGTCTCCGACCTCTCGCCTGAGGGCGCCCAGCTGGACGCCCGCGACATGCCCGCGCCCGGCGATGACGTGCTGGTGGTCGTCGGACCGTTCGACGGCCTGGCCACGGTCGTCTGGCGCGCAGGCGACAAGTGCGGGGTCGAGTTCGATGAGACCCTCGCCATCGAGACCCTCGGCCGGATGAAAAATGAAGCCAAGTGGATGTCGGTCGCCGGCTGGTATCGTTGAGCGGCATGGCGTGTATTACTAATCTATAGCACTGCGTCACTGACGTCGCCCTTCCCCGATTGGCCAAGACATTGAAACACAGCCGTTCTCCCGTCTGGCACGCTTCTTGAAATGAACTCCTCGCAGCGTCCCCGCTGCGGCAAAGGAGTATCGAAGATGATCATGAACGCAGTTCTGGCGGTGGCGCTCGGCCTCGCCCCCGTGAAGTCCGGCCAGGAAGTCCAGGTGATCCAGTACAATCCGAGCGATTATGAGGGGCTGATCGGCCGCTACTTTCAGTCGACGGACCGCCGCGGCACTACGCACCTCAGCGGCTTCGACCGCTTGACCGGCCGACCCTTCGACATCGCCGTGGCCAGGAATGGCCGCGTCGAGGGCACGGTCGGCGAAATGTACGTCACCTTCACCGTGTCGGAAGGGGCCTGACCATCGTCGGCCCGGCACCGGGAGCGGCACCGTCCGCTCCCGCTGCCATCCGTGCGTGACACGGCGGCGGCGCATCTGATAGCCGTCGCGCATGCCGCTCAGCGCCGCCACGTCCGCTCGCGAGATCCTGACCGGGCTGCACGCGGTCATGGCCAGCCGCGGCTCGGCCCAGTCGAAGCTCGACAAGGTCGTCGACCTGATCGCCGGCAAGATGGATAGCGACGTCTGCTCGATTTACCTGTTGCGCGACAACAATCTCGAGCTGTTCGCGACGCACGGGCTGCGCAAGGAAGCGGTCCATGTGACGCGGCTGCGCATGGGCGAGGGGCTGGTCGGCACCATCGCTGCCGAGGGCCGCGTCCTGAACCTGGCCGAGGCGGCCGATCATCCGGCATACATCTACAAGCCCGAGACCGGTGAGGAACGCTACCACAGCTTCGCCGGGGTGCCGATCGTGCGGTTGGAAAGCCCGATCGGCGTGCTCGCCGTGCAGCACGCCGACCCGCGGCGCTACGAGGACGTCGAGATCGAGGCGCTGCAGACCGTGGCGATGGTGCTGTCCGAGATGATCGCCG
>JBDTZJ010000037.1:0-12428 GCA_040005255.1 Sphingomicrobium sp. | reverse complement strand
TGTCGATGTCGGCGGGGGCTTCCCCTCCTCCTATCCGGGGATGGAGCCGCCGCCGATGGAGACCTATTTCGCGGTCATCCACCAGGCCTTCGAGGCGCTGCCGATCAGCTATTCGGCCGAGCTGTGGTGCGAACCCGGCCGTGCGCTCTGCGCCGAATATGCAAGCGTCCTCGTCCGGGTCGAAAAGCGCCGCGGCGACGAGCTTTACATCAACGACGGCGCCTATGGCGCGCTGTTCGACGCCGCGCATATCGGCTGGCGCTACCCGGTGCGGCTGATCCGCGAAACCGAGTCGCGCACTCGGCCGATGGAGTTCAGTTTCTACGGCCCGACCTGCGACGACCTCGACCGCATGGCCGGCCCGTTCGAGCTGCCGGGCGACATCCGCATCGGCGACTATATCGAGGTCGGCATGCTCGGAGCCTACGGCTGCGCCATGCGCACGCAGTTCAACGGCTTCGGCGCGGTCGCTTCCGAGATCGTCGACGACGAGCCGATGGCGAGCGTCTACGGCGCCACGACGCCCGCCCGTTCGAACGTCGTGAAGCTGTAGCATTTCCTCCCTCCTGCCGTGGTAGGAGGGAGATCTGCCGCAAGGCAGTTGATGGGGTGAGGCTGTCCCCCACAGAAACGACATGCCCTGTCCTTCTGCCGTCCTTTGAGGGCGGCGGTGCTCATTGGAGCATGAGATGAACGTGGAAACCAAGGTCAACGACACGCGCAAGCAGGAGCTGCTGGCGACCCCCGTCGAGCATATCGACATCACCAAGTTCGACGCTCGCCCGATCATCAATGCGATGGGAAAGATGAGCTTCACCAGCCGCGCCCTGTCGCGCGCGACGAACATCTACAACACGATGCTCGAGGACCAGAGCTGCTCGATCATCCTGGTGATCGCGGGCTCGACCTCGGCCGGCGGCTGCATGGACCTGTATGCCGAGCTCGTCCGCTCCAACATGGTCGACGCGATCGTCGCCACTGGCGCCTCGATCGTCGACATGGATTTCTTCGAAGCGCTTGGCCACAAGCACTACCAAGCCAATGAAATCCCTGACGATGATACCCTGCGCTCGCTCTACATCGACCGCATTTACGACACCTATATCGACGAGGAACAGCTGCAGGACTGCGACCATACGATCGGCGCCATCGCCGACAGCCTGGAACCGCGCCCCTACTCGAGCCGCGCCTTCATCCGCGAAATGGGCAAGTGGCTTGCCGACGGCAATGCCAAGAAGCCCGGCAGCTTGGTCCAGCTCGCCTACGAGCATGACGTGCCGATATTCTGCCCGGCCTTCGTCGACAGCTCGGCCGGATTCGGACTCGTCAAGCACCAGGTCGACCGGATGAAGGAAGGCAAGCCATACCTGGTGCTCGACGCGATCGCCGACTTCCGCGAGCTCACCGACATCAAGATCAAGGCGGGCACGACCGGCCTGTTGATGATCGGCGGCGGCGTCCCGAAGAACTTCACCCAGGACACGGTCGTCTGCGCCGAGATCCTCGGCCACGACGACGTCGAGGTTCACAAATACGCCGTGCAGATCACCGTCGCCGACGTCCGCGACGGCGCGTGCAGCTCGTCGACCCTCCAGGAAGCGGCAAGCTGGGGCAAAGTCTCGAGCGCGATGGAGCAGATGGTCTTCGCCGAGGCGACCAGCGTCCTCCCGCTGCTCGCCAGCGACGCCTGGCACCGCGGTGCCTGGCGCAACCGCGAGCAGCGGCGCTTCGCCCAACTCTTCGACTAAGACGCTGTTCGATTAAGTGCCAGCCGCGCCGGGCATCCAGGCGCTAGCGCGGCTCGGTTCGGCGCATCTCGGAAACGGGGTGCGCAATGTGACGTTGTAACGGCCGACAGGGGATGCCCAGTTAACGGGCACAAATGGCGGCTATTCCTATGGTTACAATCCGTACGGCTACAGCAGCTACGGCTATCGCTGGCGCTGGTAGGTCGCCGAAACAGCTGTCTGACTAAACCGGCTTGCCACCCGCAACGAACTGACGCACCCTCCTCCGGGCACTCACCTGGGAGGGTTTCATGCACTACAGTCCCATTCTCGCGCCGGTCGTGGCGCTTGTCGCATGGACGTTGCTCGTCATGCTGTGGATGCTGGTCACCCGCTTCTCCGAGTTTCGGCGGCTGGGCATCACGCCGGAGAAAATCCCGGACGGGGCGCGGGGCGTGGACCTGGAGGGCACAGCCGATCCACGGGCGCAGTGGAAATCCCACAATTACAACCATTTGATGGAGCAGCCGACGATCTTCTATGCGATCGCGCTGACCCTTGCGCTGATGGATTTCGGCGGCGGCATCAATTACTGGCTGGCGTGGGGCTATGTTGGGCTTCGGATCGTCCACAGCCTGATCCAGTGCACGATCAACGTGGTTCGGTTCCGGCTCGCGATATTCGCTCTCGCTTCCTTATGCCTTGCCGCCTTGACCACGCATGCCGGTCTCAGGATCCTCCACGACTGCGGATTTATCGGCTGAAAGCCGCTGCCAGCTCGACGTGGGTCGACCAGCGGAACTGGCCGACCGGTTGCACCCAGTCGAGCGAATAGCCGCCGTCGGCGAGGGTTTTCGCGTCGCGCGCGAAGGTCGCGGGATTGCAGCTGACATAAGCGACGCGCGCCACCGGTGACGAGGCGAGCTCACCGACCTGCTCCGCCGCCCCGGCCCGGGGCGGGTCAAGGACCACGGCATCGAAGGGCTGGAGCTCCTTGCGGTCGAGCGGCCGGCGGTAGAGGTCGCGATGCTCGACGTTCAAGGTCGGCGCCGCCCGTTTCAGCGCCGCGGCGACATCGCGCGAAGCCTCGGCGGCAAAAGTTGCGCCGTTCGCCAGCGCGAAGGTTCCCAGACCCGCGAACAGGTCGGCGACCTTGCGCGCGCCCGCAACCGCTTCCTGCACACAGGCAACCAGCTCCGTTTCGCCGTCCGCGGTCGCCTGGAGGAAGGCTCCGGGCGGGAACGCCACCCGCACTTCCGACAATGTCACCGTCGCCGGCTGCGGCTCGTACAATGCCTCGGCGCCGAGCCCGCGATCGACGCTGAGCCGGGCAAGCTCATGGCGCATCGCGAATGCGGTCAGCTGCTCGATCTCGGCGAGCCTGCCGGCGGGCACGCCCTTGATCAGCAGGTCGGCACCGCCGTCGATCAAGGTCAGCTGGATGTCGGCGATGCGCTTGGGCCGAAGCATGTCCGCAAGCAGCTCACGCAGCGGCTCGACCAAGGCGAACAGCTCGGGTCGCAGGATGTGGCACTCGCGCATGTCGACGATGCGGTGGGAGGCTTCCGCGCTGAAGCCGATGCGCACTCCGCTCGCGACCTTCAGCGCCTTGAGCGTCGCGCGGCGGCGGCTGTTCGGCGGCGACAAATAGGGCGGCCGGATCTCGGCCGTCAGCGCATGCTGCGCCAACGCCGTCTCGACCCGCGACGCGAGGTAATTGCGGTACGCCTCGTCATCGGCGTGCTGAAGCTGGCACCCGCCGCATTCGGGGAAATGACGGCACGGCGCGTCCTGGTGATGGGGGCCATAAGCCAGCGCGCCATCGTCGAGGACGGCATCGCCCGGCACTCCGAACGGCACGTGGTGGCCGCTTGGCGTCACGCCGTCACCGCGTGCCGCGATCCGGACGATCAGTTCGTTCACAGCGCGGCGATTGCCGCGGGGATTGCCGCCGCGAGATCGTCAGCGATCAGCTGCGGCCCGGCGATATCCGCCGCCCGCCCGTGCAGCCAAACGCCGCCGCACGCCGCCTCGAATGCGGGCAGGCCCCGCGCCCGCATCGCCGCGATCACGCCGGCGAGCACGTCGCCCGTGCCGGCGCTCGCCAGCCACGGATGCGCGCGCGGCGCAAAGCCGATCCTGCCATCGGGCGCGGCGACCAGCGTATCCGGCCCCTTGTAGACCACCACCGCCCCCGACCGGCGCGCCGCCTCGAGCGCGCGTTCGGGTTTCGTGCCCGGCAGCTCGCCGAACAATTTGCGGAACTCACCCTCGTGTGGGGTGATGATCGCGTCCTGGCCGTTGAGGCGCTCGGGCTCGCCGAGCTGCGTAATCCCATCGGCATCCACGACCTTGGGCGCCTTCGACGTCAGTGCCAGCGTCAGCACCTGCGGAATGTCGCCCAGCCCGGGTCCGACGAGCAGGCAGCCGATCCGCTCGTCGTTGACCGGCGCGCCGTCGATCTGGACGATCGACGAGGGCAGACCGTCGATCGGGCGCGAGGTGCTGACCCGGACGTAGCCCGCGCCGGCAAGCGCGGCAGCCTTGGCGGCCAGCGCAATCGCCCCCGGCATTGTCCCGGCGAGCGCGTGGACGAGCCCGCGATCATATTTGTGCCCGCCGGTATCGAGCGGCGGAAGCTCGGGCGGGCCAATCTCGTGCCGGGTCGCGTCGGCGTCGATCCCGATGTCGGCCAGCACCAGGCGTCCGCATTTGTGCATCGCCGGGTGCAGCAGATGCGCCGGCTTCAGCGCGCCCAACGCGACCGTCATGTCGTAATGGTGCAGCGGGTTGAGCAACGCACCCGAATCCGTCTCGACCCCGCTCGGCAGATCGCAGGCGATCGCGACCGCCGCTTCATGCAGCAGCTCCGACAGCAACAGGCTGACCGCATCGTCGAGGCCGCGCGTCAGGCCGGTGCCGAACAGGCAATCAACGACCAAAGGTTCGGCCGTCGTCTCGTCCGACAGCGGTTCGACCGGACCGGTCCATTGCGCCCTCGCCCACTTGGCCGCTTCGCTTTTGGGCTCCCCCAGCGCGGCCACGCGAACCCGCACTCCGTGCTCGGCGAGGTGCCGCGCCGCGACATAGCCGTCGCCGCCATTGTTGCCGGGTCCGCACACAACCAGCGCCGGCATCGGCCCTGCAAAGCGATAGGCGGCCTCGGCCAGTCCCGCCCCTGCCCGCTCCATCAGGTCCTGGACGCTGGTCCCGCCGGCGATCGCCGCTTGCTCCGTAGCGCGCATCGCCTCGGCGGTCAGGATCGGGCGCCAAGAAGACGATACGTTCATGGCGCGCCCCTAGCGCAGGAAGGTTGCCAGGCGCCACCATTCGCGCGGAACACTGTCTGCCGCCGCGTCGTGCGCTTGCTCATCGTCGAACAAGGCGAAACAGGTCGCGCCCGAGCCGGACATGCGCACAAACTTTGCTCCGGGCCGGGTGCCGAGCCATGCCAGCACCGCCTCGACTTGCGGTGCGAGAGCAATTGCGGCCAGCTCGAGGTCGTTGCGCCCCTCGCGCCAATCCTCGAGCGGTCCGCGGTCCTCGCCATCCCAGCGCGCGAATACGTCGGCTGTCGAAAGCGCGACGCGCGGGTTCACCAGCAGCACCGGCGTGCCGGACACATCGGATAGATCGACGGGTGTCAGTTGGTCGCCCGCGCCCTCGCCGCGCATCGGCAGGCTCAGCAGGCATGCGGGCACATCGCTGCCGAGCGTAGGCGCGACGTCCTGCGCGTATGTCGGGTCGATCTGCCACAATGACGTCAACAACCGGAGCGCCGCCGCCGCATCGGCCGACCCGCCGCCGATCCCCGATGCCACGGGTAAGCGTTTGTCGAGCGTCAGCGCCGCGCCCTTGATCACGCCCGCCGCGTCGGCGAGCGCCCGCGCGGCTTTCATCGCCAGATTGTCTTCGTTGTTTCCAAGCTCACCGGCGAACGGGCCCGTCACGGTCAGCGACGGAGCATCGGCCGGCTCGCCGACCAAGCGATCCCCATCGGTGCAGAAGGCGAAGACCGTCTCGATCGCATGGCGGCCGTCGGGCAGACGTCCACGGACGTGCAGCGCGAGGTTTAGCTTCGCTGGCGCGATCTCCCGGGCCGGAGTCGTCAAGGCGCGGCGTTCGCGGACGTGAGACCGCTCGCCAGCTTGGCTTTGACCCGCGCTGCGATCTCATCCTCCGCCGTCACCAGCGACGCATTCCAGGCAAAGCGCGCCTCGTAGCGCCGGCCCGAGCGGTACAGCGCATCACCCAGATGTTCCTGGATCTCGGCCTGCGCCGGGTCCTTCTCGGCCGCCCGCTGGAGCGTCGCGATGGCCTGGTCGACCTTGCCGCGCTTGAATTCGGCCCAACCGAGCGAATCCGTGATCGACGCTTCATCGGGCGCGAGGTCGCTGGCCTTGCGGATCATCGCTTCGGCAGCGTCCATGTCCTCGCCGCGCTCGAGCTTTGCATAACCGAGGAAGTTGAGCAGCAGCGGCTGGTCGGGCGCGAGCGCCAGCGCCTGCTGCAGCGCCACCCTCGCCTCGGGCCAGCGGTTCGCGTCTTCGAGCGCGCTCGCGCGGAGCAACAGCAGCGACCACAATTGGCTGTCGAGCTTCTTCGCCTGCGCAAAGGCGATTGCGCGCCCGTAGGCGTCGGCGGCCTCGTTGTGGCGCTTCATCGACTGCAGCACGTCGCCGAAGCGCGAGAAGTCGCCGAGGTCTGCGTTCGGGCTTGCCGCTGCCGCGGCGGCGATGTGGTAGGCCTGATCGAACTTCTTGTCGTCACGCAGAATCCGCACCTGGACGTCGCGCACCTGCGACATCAAGGCGTCGCTCTCCGGCACGGAGCGAAGCAGCGCCAGCGCTTCGTCGCCCCGGTTCTGCCGGGCGAGCAGCAGGGCGAGCAAGGCCGTGGCGCTGCTGTTCTGCGGATTGGCATAGCGGGCGACCTGGACCAGCCCGATCGGCGGCGATCCCGGCTGCAGGCGCAAGAGGTCCCCGGCAAAGGCGACAAGCACTTCGCTCAGCGCCTTGGGGAGGCTGTCGATGGCCTGACCCCCGCTCTTGCCGGCCGCGATCCGCTGCCGCGCCGCGGACTCGCCTGCACCCATCCCCTCGATGATCATCAGCGCTCGCGGGCGATCGCCGGCGGCAAGGAAGGAATCGGCGAATGCCAAGCGCAGCCGCGTTTCGCGCACCCCTGCCCGGCCCACCGCCTGGCGGGCAAGCGGCTCGGCTTCGGCGGTGCGCCGCAAGCTGAGCAGGACGAAGGCGCGCTCCTCGGCCTCGACGGGGGAGAGAAGGCTGCGGTTGGAAATCTGGTCGAACGCGGCCAGCGCCTGCTGCGCGTCGCCGCGGTCGGCCGCGGTCCAGGCATTGATCAGTGGCACCAGAAAGGTGAGGTCGCCATTGTCCGCAGTCTGCGCGAGCCACGGCACCGCGCGTTGCGGACGCCGCCGCCGGATCTCCTCGGTCGCCAGCAGCAGCCGCGCATCGACCGGCAGTTTCGCTGCCGGGACCGCCCGCGCCAGGCCCAGCGCGAGCTGCATGTTGCCGGCGCCGATCGCCTCGCTCAGCGCCTTGCGCGCGATGTCTGCCTGATCGGGCTGCGCCTGCGCCAGTGCCACCAGCAGCTGAGCCGCCCGGGCATGGTCGCCCCTCATCGCCGCGGCCCGCGCCTCGACATAGGTCCGCGCGGATTCGGAAACACTGAGCCGCGCCGCCGCCGGCGATGCGCCGAGTGTCAGGGCAAGAGCGGCCACGCCGGCCATCAGCTTACATGTTCGGGTAATTGGGTCCTCCGCCGCCTTCCGGGGTGACCCAGTCGATGTTCTGGGTCGGGTCCTTGATGTCGCAAGTCTTGCAGTGGACGCAATTCTGGGCGTTGATCTGGAGCCTCGGTTCACCACTCTCGCTTTCGACGAATTCGTAAACGCCTGCCGGGCAATAACGCTGCTCGGGCCCGGCATAGACCGGCAGGTTGATCGCGGTCGGTATGTCGGCGTCCTTGAGCGTCAGGTGAACCGGCTGGTCCTCCTCATGATTGGTGTTGGAGATGAACACCGAGGACAAGCGGTCAAAAGTCAGCGCGCCGTCGGGCTTGGGATAGTCGATCGGCGCAACGTCCTGCTTGCGCTTGAGGCGCTCATTGTCGGGTTTGTGCTTCAAGGTCCACGGCACGCCGATCCCGAGCTGGTTCAGCCACAGGTCGAGCCCGGCATAGAGCGTCCCCAGCGTCCCGCCCCAGTGCGCGACCGCGGGCTGGGCATTGCGCACCTTCTTAAGCTCCTTCGCCACCCAGCTTGAGCGCAGGTTCCGTTCATAGGCCTCGAGCGTGTCGCCGCTGCGATCCGCGGCCACCGCCTCGAACGCTGCCTCGGCCGCCAGCATCGCCGACTTCATTGCCGTATGGCTGCCTTTGATCCGCGGCACGTTCACGAACCCCGCCGAGCAGCCGATCAAAGCGCCACCGGGGAACGCCAGCTTCGGGATCGCCTGGTAGCCACCCTCGTTGATCGCCCGCGCGCCGTAGGACACGCGCCGCCCGCCCTCGATCTCCGCCCGTACCGCCGGGTGCGTCTTCCAGCGCTGCATTTCCTCGAACGGCGACAAATACGGGTTCGAATAATCGAGCGCGACGACAAAGCCCAAAGCGACCTGGTTGTTCTCCTGGTGATAGAGGAAGCCGCCGCCCCATGCGTCCTTGAGCGGCCAGCCCTGCGTGTGGATCACTCGCCCGAGCTTATGTTTCTCCGCAGGAATGTCCCACAATTCCTTGATTCCAAGACCGAACACCTGAGGACCGCTCGCGTCGCGCAGGCCGAAGATCTCGGTCAGCCGCTTGGTCAAGTGACCGCGCGCGCCTTCCGCGAAGAAAGTGTAGCGGGCGTGCAGCTCCATCCCCGGCTGGTAGTCGGGACGATGGCTGCCGTCGCGCGCAATGCCCATGTCTCCGGTCGCGACCCCGCGCACCGACCCAGCCTCGTCGTAGAGGATCTCGGCGGCCGGAAAGCCGGGGAAGATCTCGACCCCAAGCTCCTCGGCCTGGCTCTGGAGCCAGCGGCAGAAGTTGCCGAGGCTGAGCGTATAGCTGCCGCGGTTGCGCATGAACGGCGGCATCAGCATCTCGGGCAGCGCGAACTTGCCTTTGGCCGAAAGCACCCAGTGATGGTTCTCGGTCACGGGAACGGTGAGCGGCGCGCCCCGCTCCTTCCAGTCCGGGATCAGTTCGTTGAGCGCGATTGGGTCGATCACGGCGCCCGACAGGATGTGCGCGCCGACCTCGCTGCCCTTTTCGAGGATGCAGACGCCGAGCTCGCGGTCCGCCGCGGCCGCCAGCTGCTTCAGGCGGATCGCGGCCGAAAGCCCGGCCGGGCCGGCGCCGACGATCACCACGTCATAGGCCATGGATTCGCGCTGGCTCATCCGCTCCCCTTCGTCCTGTCGCGGTGGGAACACAATTCGACTCGAACGCCCTGCCAATTCCTTGACCGCGCCGTCAATGCCGCGCGAGGGTATGCCCAAGGGAGTAGACGTGGGCGGGGAAGCGGATCCGATCGGCATTGCCGAGGCGCGCGGTGCATTGGCCTGGTGGCTCGATGCGGGCGTCGATGCGCTTGTCCAGGAAGAGCCGCGCGACTGGCTGAAGCCGCCTGCGCCAAAACCTCAAGCCCGGGCCGCCGAGCCGCCGCCGAATGTCGTCCAGCCGGCCCACGAGACCCTCGCCGAGCTCCAGGACTGGCTGTCGAGCAGCATGCAGCTGCCCCTCGCCTCGGCGACGGCGAAGCGCATCCTGCCCCACGGGCCCGAGGATGCGGCGATCATGCTGCTCAGCGACGCGCCCACATTCGAGGATTCGGCCGCGGGCCAGCCGATCGGCGGCGAGGCCTGGGAACTTGCCAAGCGGATGCTCGCGGCCATCAGGATTCCGGTCGAGCAAGCCTACAATGCCTCGCTCTCCTGCCTTCACGTTCCCGGCGCGAAAATGTCTCCCGCAGATCGCGAGGCCTGCGCCGAAATCGCGCGGCGGCACATCAAGCTCGCCAAACCCAGGCGGCTGCTGCTGCTCGGTGACGGCCCGGCCCAGGCCATCATTGGCAAGCCGGTCGCCCAGGCCCGTGGCCACGTCCATAAGGTCGAGGGCGTGAGAACCGTCGCCACCTTCCATCCCCGCGCCCTGATTAATCAACCCTCAAACAAGTCCTTGGTATGGAAGGACTTGTTGCTGCTGATGGAGGACGAAGCTTGAAGTCCGGGCTGCTCGCTTTCGGAGCCTTGATCGGGGCCGCGCCCGTGCTGGCGCAGCCCGCGCCGGACCCGCTCGCCCCGCTGCCGACCACCGCGCCCGCGCAGCAAAGTCCGCCACCGGTGACCCAGCAGTCGGTCGGTGCACCCGCGGTCCAACCGCCGGTCCTCGTCACCCAGCAGGCGCCCCAGACCGTGACCGTCCCCCGGGACTGGCGCGGCGTGTTCGACGCGATCGATTCAGGCAATTGGGCCTCGGCCCAGGCCGGCATCGCCGCCTTGCCGCGAAGCGTGCTGACGCCCGTTGCGAGGGCCGAACTCTATACCGCGCGCGGCTCGCCATTGGTCGACCTCTCCTCGCTCCAGTCCGTCATCGCCGAGGCGCCCGAGCTCCCGCAGGCCGATCAGCTCGCGACGATGGCGATCAGGCGCGGCGCGCTGACGCCGCCGGCGATCATCGGCGAAAGGGCGACGACCAGCATCGGCTCCGCGCCCTATCGCTACAAGGCCAAGCCCGTGCAGGGCGAGCCTTATGCCGACCAGCTGCGAAGCCTGATCGATCCCCTGGTCAAGACCAACGACGCCGCCGGTGCGGAAGCGCAGCTCATCCTCTATGGGCCCCAGCTTTCGGTCGAAGCGCGGGCCGAGGCCGCAACGCGCGTCGCGTTCATTTATTACTGCCTCGGTCAGGATGCCGACGCTCGCCGCGTTGCCGACACCTGGCGCGTCGGAGCGAGCGGCGATTGGGCCAGCCAGGCCGCCTGGGTTTCGGGGCTCGCCTCGTGGCGCCTCGCCGACTGGAACGCCGCCTCGACTGCCTTTCAGCAGGTCGCGCAGCTAGCCCAGCAGCGCGAGCTTCGCGCCGGCGGCTATTATTGGGCGGCGCGTGCCGAGCAGGCGGCCGGCCGCCCCGGCACGGTCGAGCGGCTGCTGCGGGTAGCGGCCAACACCGCCGAATCCAGCGAAAGCTTCTACGGCCTTGTCGCGCGCGAGACGCTGGGGCTGCCGACCAGGCTCACGGTCGATCCCTTCGTCGGCAGCGATCCGCCGATCGACTATCTGCCGAACGTTCAGCGTGCGATCGAGCTGGCGAGGATCGGCGAACCGGTGCTGGCCGAGCAGATGCTCCGGCACCAGGCGAAGATCGGCGCGCCGTCCGAGCATCATGCGTTGATCCAGTTGGCCAAGCGGCTCGACCTTCCGGCAGCGCAGCTGTGGCTCGCGAACAACGGCCAATGGGGCGCCCGGTCGGACGCGACCGATCGCTATCCCAACCCGTCGTGGCGGCCGCTCAATGGCTGGCGCGTCGATCCGGCGCTCGCCTACGGGCACATCGTCCAGGAGTCAGCCTTCCGCCCCACGGCCGTCAGCCAGGCCGGCGCGGTCGGGCTGATGCAGGTGCTGCCCATCACCGCGCAGATGGTGTCGCGCAACCGCGGCGTTCCTTACACGCGCGCGGCGCTCACCGACCCCAGGTACAATCTCGAATATGGCCAGAGCTTTATCGAGATGATGCGCCGCGACCCCGGCACCGCCGGTCAGCTGCCGCGGGTGATCGCATCCTACAACGCCGGGCCTTTGCCGGTCGCGCGATGGGCGACCATCAACGATAAGGGCGATCCGATGCTGTGGGTCGAGTCCATCCCCTATTGGGAAACGCGTTACTACGTCCCCGCGGTGCTTCGGAACATGTGGGTCTACCAGGGCCTCAACAATGAGGAGACCACGACGCTGCGCGCCATGGCGGAGCATCGCTGGCCGATTTTCCCGACCAACATGACCGCCCTCAACCACTAAGAGAAAACCTCCCGGGAGTTGGTCCCGGGAGGCTCTTCCGTTGCCCCTTAAGGCCGGCGCTTAACCGCGCTCGCCGCGCTGTGCGGGCGGCGGCGGAGGCGGAGGCGGCGGAGCCGGCACCGGGCAGCTCGGCGTGGCGTCGATCACGCTGCCGTCCGCGCAGGTCTGTGTCGCCGGTGCCGGAGGTGGCGGCGGCGGCGGTGGCGGCGGAGGCGGCGCTGCCGCCTCTCGCGAGTTGAAGTTGTAGACCAGGCTCGCCAGGACGTTGTTGGACGCGAAGTGCCCACGCGAACTGGTGGTGAAGTTGGTTCCGTTGACCGCGAACGCATCTCCAAAGTTGAGGTTGGTCGTCCGGAAATATTGATACTTCACCCCGGCATCGAGGTTCGGCGTGAGCGCGTAGCGCAGTCCGGCGATACCCTGATAGGCCCAGGCGCTGTCCTTGCTTCCGGTGTAGCTGGCCCAGGCCCGGCCCGCGCCGCCGCCGACATAGCCGCCAAATCTCGACCCGGAACCGAAGTCGCTGTCGAGCAGCGCATTGGCCATCAACTTGGTGACACCGACATGATTTCCTGCCGGAAAGTTCGCAGCGGTCACTGCCGTCCCTGAAGCCGTGCCGACGTCGGTCAGCAGCGGGGCCGACACCGTCAGGCTTTTGACCTTCGCCCGCTGGTAC
>JBDTZJ010000036.1:0-12450 GCA_040005255.1 Sphingomicrobium sp. | reverse complement strand
ACGATCTTCTCCAAGAACGGCGGCAATCTTGGCGCCAGCGGCAGCGTCAGCCACGGCTTCGAGCGCCTCGGGCTGATCGAATATCCGGCCAGCGCGGGCGATGCCGAGAAGGTGCTGGAGGCCGCGATCGAGGCCGGGGCCGAGGATGTCGAAAGCGACGAGGACGGCCACCGAATCTGGACCGGCATCGACAGCCTGCACGAAGTCGCGCGGGCGCTCGAGCCGATGCTCGGCGAGAGCGAAAGCACGAAGCTCGCGTGGAAGCCCGCGACCGAGGTCGAGGTTCGCGGGGGCGACGCCGAGCAGCTGATGAGGCTGATCGACGCGCTCGAGGAGGACGACGACGTCCAGACCGTCTGGGGGAATTACGACGTGCCCGACGAAGAGCTGGAGCGGCTCGGCTGACCGCCATCCTCGGCCTGGACCCTGGGCTGGGAACGACGGGCTGGGGAATCATTCGCGCTGAGGGCAATCGCCTCGCCCATATCGCCAATGGGCAGATCAAGACCGATGCGTCGGCTCCCCTGCCGCGCCGCCTCGCCGCGCTCGCCGACCAGCTGGAAGCGCTCATCGCCGATCACGCGCCCGCTGCCGCCGCGGTCGAGGAAGTATTCGTCAACAAGAACCCGCAATCGACGCTCAAGCTCGGCCAGGCGCGCGGCGTCGCTTTGATGTGCGCCGCGCGAGCGGGAATAGAGGTAGGCGAATATGCGCCAACCCTGGTCAAGAAGGCCGTGGTTGGCACCGGCGGCGCCGAGAAAGCCCAGGTCCACGCGATGGTTTCCCGCCTGCTTCCCGGCGTGAAGATCGCCGGGCCCGATGCCGCCGACGCGCTCGCCGTCGCAATCACCCACGCGCATCATCTGGCGACCAGGCGCCGCATCGCTTAAGCCTGACGGCTGATGATCGCGCGCCTCACCGGAAACCTCGCCGAAACCGCCAGCGACAGCGCCGTGATCGATGTCGCCGGCGTCGGCTATCTCGTCCAGCTCAGCGGCAAGACCCTCGGCGCCATCGGGCCGATCGGCGGCGAAATCACGATCCTCACCGAGCTTCAAGTGCGCGAGGACGCCTGGACCCTGTTCGGCTTCGGCTCGCCCGCCGAGCGCGACGCGTTCCGCGCCTTGACCTCGATCCAGGGCGTGGGCGGCCGCCTGGCGCTCGCCATCCTGTCCGTTCTTGACCCCGACGAACTGGCGCGCGCCGTGGCACAGGACGACAAGGCGATGATCGGCCGCGCCAACGGCGTCGGGCCCAAGCTCGCCGCGCGCATCGCCAATGAGCTCCAGGGCAAGCTCGGCGTCGTCGGCCTCGGAGGGACAGCTCCTGCCCCGCGCGGCGGCGCGGCGTCCGATGCGCTCTCCGCCCTCGCCAATCTCGGCTTCAAGCCGGGCGAAGCGAGCGCCGCGGTCAATGCCGCCCAGGAAGATCTCGGCGCCGATGCCTCGCTCGACGCCCTCGTCCGCCTCGCGCTAAGAAAAGCCGCGAAATGATCGTCGCGGTCTACAGTGCCAAGGGCGGCGTCGGGAAAACGACCCTGGCGGTCAACCTCGCCTGGGCCAGCGCGGTCTTGTCGAAACGCCGCACGTTACTGTGGGACTTGGATGCGCAAGGCGCGGCGAGCTACCTCCTCGGGCAAGATCCCGGCGGCAAGTCCGTCAAGGCCGGAATCACTGGCGACGGCGACCTGTCGGCGCTGATCCGCGCCTCGACCAGCGATGGCATCGACATCCTTCCCGCCGACGAATCACTGCGCATGCTCGATGTCGCGCTGCACGACCTCGGCAAGCGCCGGCGGATCGCGAAGATCGCGGCCGACCTCGCCGCCAATTACGACCGCGTGATCATCGACGCCCCGCCGGGCCTGACCGACACGTCGGACCAGATCCTGCGCGGCGCCGACCTCGTCGTCGTGCCGGTGATCCCCTCGGCGCTTTCGCAGCGCTCGCTCGACGTCATCAAGGATTATGTGAACCGCAAGAAGGGCCCGCACGTCACCCTCGCGCCGGTGTTCTCGATGGTCGACCGCCGCCGCGCGGTCCACCAGGCCGAGCTCGGCAAGCACAAGATGTGGCCGGTGATCCCGATGGCGAGCGCCTATGAGAAGATGAGCGAGGAGCGCGCGCCGATCGGTGAACTGATGCCGCGCTCGTCGCCGCCGGTGGACGCCGTGGCTCAGCTGTGGCGGCGGATCGAGAAGGCATTGGCGAAATGACCGAGCACACCGCCTCCTGCCGCTGCGGCCAGCTGCGCGCCGTCGCCAGCGGCGACCCGGTCCGCGTCTCGGTATGCCACTGCCTCGCCTGCCAGAAGCGCACCGGCAGCGCTTTTTCCGCCCAGCTTCGCTGGCCCTCCGAATGCGTCGAGATCGAGGGCGCGTCCAAGCAATGGACCCGTACCGCCGACAGCGGTCAGACCTGCACCTACCACTTCTGCCCGGAGTGTGGTTCGACCGTCCATTACGGCGGCGGCAATTTCCCCGACCTTATCGCCATTCCGCTCGGCGCGTTCGACGATCCCTACATCGCCGGCCCCGATTACTCGGTGTGGGAGGAGCGCAAGCACGACTGGGTCGAAATTCTCGGCGACAGCGTCGAGCATATGGATTGAAATCCCTGTCCTACAGCGGCGCGATTGTGCATCATCGGTTCGTGGCGGGATCGCGGGCAATCAGACAGGTTTCAGGGTTCGTGCTTGCCGGCATTCCTCGGGCGCGCACGCCCGCGCGCGCCTGTACTGCCAACTTTGGCAACTTAGCAGGCAGCTATGGCGACTGATCCCGCCCGCATCACGACGCCCGAGCGGACCAGCGAAGACGCCGATGCGGCGCTTCGCCCCAAGAGCCTCGACGAGTTCATCGGCCAGCAGGCGGCGCGCGAGAATCTGCGGGTGTTCGTCACGGCCGCGAAGAGCCGTGGCGAAGCACTCGACCATGTCCTGCTCCACGGGCCGCCCGGGCTCGGCAAGACCACGCTGGCCGGCATCCTCGCGCGCGAGATGGGCGTCGGCTTTCGGGCGACCTCTGGACCGGTGATCGCCAAGTCCGGCGACCTCGCCGCCTTGCTCACCAACCTTGAGGACGGCGACGTCCTGTTTATCGACGAGATTCACCGCCTCGCGCCTGCAGTGGAGGAAGTGCTCTACCCGGCGATGGAGGATCGCGCGCTCGACCTGATGATCGGCGAAGGGCCGTCGGCGCGCTCGGTCCGGATCGACCTGCCGCGCTTCACCCTCATCGGCGCGACCACGCGGCAGGGCCTGCTGACGACGCCCTTGCGCGACCGGTTCGGGATCCCGGTGCGGCTAAATTTCTACTCGGTCGAGGAGCTGGAGCAGGTGGTCCGCCGCGCGGCGCGGCTGCTGTCGGTCGACCTGACCGACGACGGCGCGCGCGAGATCGCGCGGCGCTCGCGCGGGACGCCGCGAATTGCCGGGCGACTGCTCCGGCGCGTCCGCGATTTCGCCCATGCCTCCGGCTCGGACACGATCAGTGCGGAAGCCGCGGACAAGGCTCTGTCGCGGCTCGAGATCGACGCGCTCGGGCTCGACGCGATGGACCGGCGCTACCTGACGATGATCGCCGACCTCTACGGCGGCGGCCCGGTCGGGGTGGAGACGCTTGCCGCGGGCTTGAGCGAACCGCGCGACACGATCGAGGACGTGATCGAGCCGTTCCTCATTCAGCTCGGCCTCATCGCGCGGACGGCACGAGGGCGGTGTCTCAACGGCCGCGGCTATTCCCATCTCGGCTTACCGGTGCCGCAGGGCGGCCAGTCCGGCCTTTTCGATCAAGGAGCGTCCGCGAAATAATGCGACATTTGTATTGGCTTGCAGCTGCGACCTTGGCCGCAGCAACGCCCCTTTCCGCCCAAAGCGCAGCGCCCGCCGCCCCAGCGCCCGATTATGCCAAGGCCGCGGCCTGGCTGTGCCTGCCCGGCCGCGCCGACGTCTGTTCAGCGCCGCTCGCGACCACGGCGCTCAATCCGAATGGCTATGGCTCGACGGGCCCAAGCAGCATCGCCAAGGACCCGCCGCTCGATTGCTTCTACGTCTATCCGACGGTCTCGCGCGACCAGGGCCTCAACAGCGACCTGAAACCGTCCGAGGAAATCGGCGCTGCGCAGGTCCAGTTCGCGCGCTTCGCCGGCGTCTGCCGGACCTTCGCGCCGATCTATCGCCAGATGACGCTCGGCGCGGTCGCGGCTTACTCGGCCGGTACGGACATCAGTGCGAGCGCTGCGCTGGCCTATGTCGATGTCCGCAACGCCTGGCGAAATTACCTCGCGACGAAGAATGACGGGCGGCCGTTCGTGTTGATCGGTCACAGCCAGGGAAGCTTGATGCTGCAGATGCTGATCGCACGCGAGATCGAGACCAATCCAGCGGCCGCCGCGCGAATGAAGCTCGCGATCCTCCCAGGCTTCAACGTCATCATTCCGCAGGGCAAGCGGGTTGGAGGCACCTTCAAGAAGACGCCCTTGTGCAGCCGTGAGGGCGAAACCGGCTGCGTCATCAGCTGGACCAGCTTTCGCGAAAAGAATGTCCCGCCCACCGGCGCGATCTTCGGCATCACCGACCAGCCCGGGATGACCGTCGGCTGCGTCAATCCGGCGCGCCCCGGTGCGGCCAGTTGGGTGCCGCTCGACAGCTATTGGTACACACGCTCGTCGCTGCCGGTGCCGGGCGGCCCGATCAGCTGGTCCGCCGAAGGTGCGCCGGCCACGCCCTACGTCCGCACCGAAGGCCTGGTCTCGGCCAGGTGCATCAGCGACGGGCAGCGCGGCTATCTGTTAATCCGCACCAACCACAAGCCCGGCGAGAAATGGACCGACCATATCGGCGGCGAGGTCGGCATCCTCGGCATGTTCCTGCCCGGCTGGGGAATGCATTTATCCGACGTGGCCGAGGCGCAAGGCGACCTCATCCGCGAGGTCGGCGCGATCAGCGCTCAATCCAGAACAGCTGCTCGACGCTGAGTTGCAAGGCCTGGGCGAGCTTGATTGCGAGCGTCGCTGACGGGGTGAAAACGCTATTTTCGACCGTGTTGACCGTTTTTCGGGTGACGCCCACCCGTTCGGCAAGCTCGGCCTGGGTCAGGCCAAGCTCGGTGCGCCTCTCCTTCAGTCGATTGGCGAGGCGCTCAAGCATCTCGATGCGCGCGGCGCTCGAGGATCCCAAAGCGGATCAGGGCGGCACCGAGCCCAAAGGTCAGCACGAGGTGCGCTCCCTCGCCGACGGTCAGCGGCTGGAACTCCGCAATGAAGTAAGCGGCGAGAGCCGCGCCGCACGCGAACAGGAAGCCGAGCCGCATGGCGTCAAGCCGGTTTGCGCGCGTGCTTTCATCGTCGATCAGGTCCCGCACTTCCTTGGGCTGGAGCCAGAAGCCTTTCGTGGCCAGCGCGAGCATCAGCACGAGGCTCAGCACCACCCAGGCGCCGATCTTGAAATGGTCGGCGCCCCGGTGAGGTCCGTTGCCGAGGGCCGACAGGAAGGTCACCTGCTGGGAGAAATAGATGACCGCGAGCGCCGGAAGCATCCGAGCGCGACGCCGGCTGAGATAATCGGCTCTCTCGGAAATCGAACGCTGGTTCATCACTCTTCCCCTTCGTGTAACCTGTGGGTGACATGTAACCTTAGCGTTACACACGAGTCAAGGGGCTCCGCCACGGGGGTTTACGGAGGGAGACGCGGCTCGCTACAGGCTCGAACAATGGCGCCGGAATTGCTCGACACACCCTATCGCGGCGGCTTCATCGGCACCGAGCACCGGTTCGCGCTCAGCGTCTATTTCGAGGACACCGACGCTTACGGCATTGTCTATTACGCCAATTATCTGAAGTTCATGGAGCGAGCGCGGTCCGACATGATCCGCGCCGTCGGTGTCGACCAGGCAGCCGAGCTCGCCCGATCGGGCAGCGCCTATGCGGTGGTCGAGGTCGACATCAAATATCGCCGCCCGGGGCGGCTCGGCGATGACCTGCAGGTCGTCAGCAGCGTCGAACAGGTCCGCGCATCCTCGGTCGACATTCATCAGCGAGTCATGCGCGGGACCGAACTGTTGACCGACGCTCGCGTCACGGCAGCCTTCCTCGACGACGAAGGCCGGCCGCGGCGGCAGCCCAGCGACTGGGTCGAGAAATTCAAGGCCATCACGACGGATCGATGAAGCAACTGATCTTGCCTATCCTGCTGCTTGGCCTGGCCGGCGCTGCGCATGCGCAGCAGCCGGCGGCGACGGTCATCGCCGTCCCGCCGCTGACCAGCCCCGACAGAGGCGACAAGGGCAACCAGATGTTGGCGGTCGGCTGGGACATCACCCAGGCGATCGAAGCCGACCTCCGGCAGACCGCCGAAGTGATGCCATTGAAGCCCAACCGTGACGATTATTATTCCTCACCCGAGGTCACTGCGCCGAACTTCTCGAAGTGGCGCTCGGCGGGCGCGAAGGCGTTGGTCACCGGCTTCGTCCAGTCGCGCTCGGACGGCCGCCTGACGGTCGGCTGCTACGTCTATGACGTGGACAAGGGACGCGAGCTCGCGCGCAAGGGCGTCATCATCGGCGCGAACGGCTGGCGCCGCGCGGCGCACAAATGCTCTGGCCTCGCCTACACCGCGATCACCGGCGCTCCGGGGATATTCGACACGAGGATCGCCTATGTCGCGGAAAGCGGCGTCGGCGAAGCGCGGACGCGGCGGATCGCGGTGATGGACAGCGACGGCCAGAACCACCGCTACGTGACCAGCGGGGAAGCGATGGTCCTGACTCCGCGCTTCGCGCCCAAGGCGTCGCAGCTCGCCTACATCAGCTTTGCCGGCGGCAAGCCGAGCGTACGGATACTCGACCTCGATTCCGGGCAGGAACGGCCACTGGTCGCGGTCGACGCGATCAGCTTCGCGCCGCGCTATTCGCGCGACGGCGGCCGAATTCTTTTCTCGATGATGCTCGGAGCCAATAGCGACATCTACGTCGTGCCGGCGAACGGCGGCCCTCCGCAGCGGCTGACGACCGCGCCCGGAGTCGACACCGATCCGAGCTTCTCGCCCGACGGCACGAAGATCGTGTTCGAGAGCGACCGCGGCGGATCACAACAGCTCTATGTGATGAACGCGGACGGATCCGGCCAGCGGCGGATCAGCTTCGGCGGCGGCGGGTATGCGGCGCCGCAGTGGAGCCCGGACGGCGAATGGATCGCCTTTACCCGCCGCGGCCAGGACGGACGGCGCATCGGTATCATCAAGCCCGACGGCACGGCTGAGAAGCTGCTCACAACCGGGCCCGGCGACGAGGGCCCGAGCTGGGCCGCGAGCAGCCGCGAGATCCTGTTCCAGCGTACCGGCTCCGATGGCCGGACCGCGCTCTACCGAATTGCGCTGGATGGCAGCGAGCCCCGGCAGATGACCATTCCGCAGGACGGCTCGGACCCCGACTGGTCGGGAGTGGCCGACTGATGCGCAAGACCGCTTTCCTGATCGCTCTGCTGCTCGGTGCCGGCACCGCTGAGGCCCAGCTCCCGTTCCTGAGGAAGCGCGATGCGCGGCCCGAGCAGCCGGTGCTGCAGGGCATCGACGCCTTGCGCGCCGAGTTCGCCGCCCAGTCGGGCGGGACAACGGTCTATTACGGCAGCGAGGGCGTCGTCCTCGGAGCGCCGGCAAGGGCCGCGCTCGCGCTGCAGGCCGCGTGGCTCCGCCGTCATCCCGAGGTCGTCGTCCGGATCGAGGGCTATGGCGATTCGCTCGACACCCGCGATCATGCGCTTGGCGTCGGCGCCCGCCGCGCCGAGGAAGCACGCGCCTATCTACTGCTGCTGGGCGTGCCCGCGGCGCAGGTCTCGACGACCAGCTGGGGCAAGGAGCGGCCGGGCCTCGGCCGCGCCGTCACGATTCTCGTGCGCTGACTTATGCCGCGCGGCGCTGGTAGCTGGTGGTCGCAAGCCAGGCGCGGGCCTGGCGCTGGGCTTCGGCGATCTCGCGCGCGGTCATTTCGAGCGCGATCTCGGCGCGGCATTCCTGCCCGCGGGTGCAACCCGACAAGGCCGCGAGGTTGAACCATTTGTGTGCTTCAATCAGGTCGACCGAGGTGCCTCGGCGGCCGGTTGAATAGGTCACTCCAAGCTCGAACAATGCATCGACGTCGCCGGCTTCGGCATCGGCAATGCGGCTCCTAAGCAGGAATTCCGCGCTCTTTTGGCTAATTGCCCCCATGATCTTGTCCCCTCACTCCCTGTTGGGGGCAAGTTCGTCCGGCAACGGCAAAGAAATGGTTAACGTGCTTGAACCAAGAGCGGCATGCCGGGCTGCCGAGGGCAGTCCGGACCCGCTCATCATAAGGCGATGTTGTCGATCAGCCGCGTGGTGCCGATCACGGCTGCGGCAATGAGGCGCATGTCGCCGCGCTGCGCCTCGAGCGGCTCCAGCGTCGCGGCGTCGACCAGCGCCAAATAATCGATCCTGAGGAAGCCGGCATCGACCAGCGCCTGCTTGGCGTTCTGAAGCACGGAGCTCACTGCGCCACCGTCGCGGATCGCGTCGCGCGCGGCGTTGAGAGCATTGGGCAATGCTCGGGCACGCTTGCGCTCATCTGGCGACAGATAGGCATTGCGCGAGGAAAAGGCGAGGCCGTCCGCCTCGCGCGCGGTCGGCACACCGACGATCTCCACCGGGATGCCCAAGTCCACGACCATCCGCCGGATCACCGCCAGTTGCTGGAAGTCCTTCTCGCCGAAGATTGCGCGATGGGGCGAAACCGTCAGGAGCAGCTTGGCGACGACGGTAGCGACCCCATCGAAATGGCCCGGCCGCGCCTCGCCTTCCCAACGCTCTGATACCCCCGAGACGTGGACCGTGGTGGCAAATCCGGCTGGATAGATCTGCTCAACGGATGGAAGCCACAAGAACTCACATCCGTGCTCCTCCAGCAGCTTGGCGTCGGCCTCCACTTGCCGTGGGTAATGGCTGAAATCTTCGCCCTCGCCGAACTGGTTCGGGTTGACGAAAATCGATGCGACAACCCGGTCGGCGCGACGCCGAGCCTCGTCAACCAAGGCCAAATGCCCGGCATGCAGCGCGCCCATGGTCGGCACGAAGGCGATCGTGCCACCACGAGCTCCCGCAAGCGTCCGGGTCAATTCTTCACTGTTAAGAACGATTTGCACGCGGCCAGAGGCTCCGGTAAAACGATGGACGGGCGGCGCTTGCACTGGCGCCGGGGGAAAGATCAAGCATGAGCCAGCCGCATTTTGTCGTCTTCGCCAACGAAAAGGGCGGGACGGGCAAGTCGACAACCGCGGTCCACACCGCGATTGCGCTCGCCGCCTCGGGCCACCGCGTCGGAGCGCTCGACCTCGACAACCGCCAGCGGACCATGACCCGCTATCTCGAGAACCGCGACGCGACCATGCGCCGGCTCGAACAGCAACTGCCGCACGCGGTCTATGAGGTGCTCGACGGCGATACCGAAGATAGCCTGACCGCCGCGATCCAGCGCCTCGCCGAACATGCCGACGTGATCGTCATCGACACGCCCGGCCGCGATGACCCGATTTCGCGCGCGGCGATCCTCAAGGCCGACACTTTGGTGACGCCGATGAACGACAGCTTCGTCGACCTCGACCTCATCGGCCAGGTCCACCCGGAGAATTACAAGATCACCCGGCCGAGCTTCTATGCAGAGCTGATCTGGAACAGCCGGACCCAGCGCGCCAAGGAGACGGGCAGAGGTGTCGACTGGGTGGTGCTGAGGAACCGTCTGCAGCATGTCGAATCGCACAATTTGAAACGCGTCGGCGCGGCCATGGACGAGCTTGCGCGGCGCGTCGGTTTTCGCGTCATCCCCGGCCTCGGCGAGCGCGTCATCTACCGCGAGCTATTCCCCAAGGGCCTGACGCTGCTCGACCTGCAGCAGCTCGGCGAAGTCGGGATCGCGCACATCACCGCGCGCCAGGAACTGCGCGAGATGATCGCCGGCCTGGCCATTCCGGGCGCGGACGAGGTCGAGAAGGCCGCTTAGTCGCGCCCGTCATGCAGAGTTCAGGGTGACGGATTGCCTTGAACAATCGTGCGATTTCGTGTGTTCGCCACGGTCATGACCCACCGCTTCAACCCCACCATCCTGCGTGAATATGACATCCGCGGGATCGTCGGCGACACGCTGACCGAAGCCGACGCTTATGCGCTTGGCCGGACCTATGCCGCGCTCGCGCTCGACGAAGGCGCCAGGCGGATCGCGGTCGGCCGTGACGGGCGCACCCATTCGGGCATGCTCGAGGCGGCGCTGGTGCGCGGACTGACCGAAGGCGGCGTCGACGCCGTGCTGACCGGCATGGGCCCCTCGCCGATGCTCTACTTCGCCACCCACTATCTCGACGTCGACGGCGGCATCCAGGTCACGGGAAGCCACAACCCGGCCGATTACAACGGGTTCAAGCTGCTGCTCGACGGCCGCTCGGTGTTCGGGCAGGAGATCCAGGCGCTCGGCCGCAGTGCAGCTGCCGGCGACTGGACCAGCGGCAACGGCCGCACTGAGGAAGTCCATGTTCGCGAGGCCTATGTCGACCGTCTGGTCGAGGGCTTTTCGGGCAAGGGCTTCCGCGTCGGGTGGGACGCCGGCAACGGCGCCGCCGGGCCGGTCCTCGATGAATTGATCGCAAGGTTGCCGGGCCAGCATTATGCGATCTTCACCACCGTCGACGGCCGCTTCCCGAACCACCACCCCGACCCGACCGTCGAAGCCAATCTCGCCGACCTCAAGGCGCTCGTTGCCGACAAACAGCTCGACTTCGGAATCGCCTTCGATGGCGACGGTGACCGCATCGGCGCGGTCGACAGCAAGGGCCGCGTGATCTGGGGCGACCAGCTCATGCTGATCCTGGCGGAACCAGTGCTCAAAGAGCAGCCCGGAGCAACGATCATCGCCGACGTCAAGGCAAGCCAGGTGCTGTTTGACGGAATCGCCGCCCTCGGCGGCAAGCCTTTGATGTGGAAGACCGGCCACAGCCTGATCAAGTCGAAGATGAAGGAGACCGGCGCGCCGCTCGCCGGCGAGATGAGCGGCCACATCTTCTTCAAGCACCGTTGGTACGGCTTCGACGACGCGCTTTATGCCGCGGTGCGGCTGATCGAGGCGGTGAGCGCAAGCGGCAAGAGTCTGACCGCGATCATGGAAGCGATGCCGAAGTCGGTGGCGACTCCGGAACTGCGCTTTGAGGTCGACGAGCCCCGCAAGTTCGCGATCGTCGAGGAAGTCCGCGGGCGGCTGTCACGCGACGGCGCGAAGGTCGATGCGACCGACGGCGTGCGAGTCAAGACGGCAGACGGCTGGTGGCTGCTCCGCGCGTCCAACACGCAGGACGTGTTGGTGGCGAGAGCGGAAGCGGCAGACCAGGGCGGGCTGGATCGGCTCGTCGCGCAGATCGACGATCAGCTGGCGAAATCAGGCGTCGAACGGGTTGAATCGGTTCACTAGCGGGATCGACCTCATCCGCCGGCGAACAGCAACGCGGTCACCGTGAGCACCAGGCCAGACATGAGGAAGACTGCAGCGGCGCATAAGCTGCCAAGCACCCAGCCGCGTTTCATCTCGCGCGTGAACCAGCGTGCTTCCACGCCCCCGTAAAAGACCGTTGCCGCAATCAGCAGCGCGCCGGCAGTCAGATCTGCGGCAGGCGCGACCATGCGCGAGACAGTGGCGGCGATGCTGTAAAGAAGCACGGCCGGCGTCGTCGCGAAGCACTGGGCGTAAAAGATCGGCTGCAGCGTGTTCCGGTCGAGCGGCCGGTTCAGCACCCGGATGGCGAAGGCGCCCGCGATCATCGGCAACGACGCGAAGGCGATGATCCGGAAGATGATGAGGCTGCTATTGTCCTGGATCATGCTGGCGAGGCCGCTGTCCAGCTCAATCACACTGCTGTTGCCGACCAACGCCGTCTGGAACGCAAGCGCGATAAGGACGGTCAGGAGGAGGAAGATGGGCGGGCTGAGCACGTCGAGGAACTGCTCTTCGGCCGAGCGATCGAGCTCCTTTTCGGCCCGCGTCATCATGGACAGCGGGTGCCTTGCGCAGCGCCACAGCGTCCGCGGATAGAAGATCAGCCACGACATGAATTCGTAGAGCAGGTCTTCGAACGTCTTGAGGAATAACAGGAAGGGCACGCGCTCTCCGGTCGCTGGAGCCCAGGCTTGTAACGCAAGTTAGCGGACGGGCATACGCCAGCACCGGCGATCACTCATCCTCGTCCTCGTAGCCGACGAGGTTCAGCTCGCACGCCTTGATCTGGTGGGTCATGCACCAATGCTTGAGCGCTTCCTCGCGGCCGTGGGTGATCCACACTTCGGTCGGTTCGAGCTCGCGGATGGTCATGGTGAGCTCGTCCCAGTCGGCATGGTCGGAGATGATCAAAGGCAGCTCGACATTGCGCTGGCGGGCGCGCTGGCGGATGCGCATCCAGCCCGAGG
>JBDTZJ010000173.1:0-3692 GCA_040005255.1 Sphingomicrobium sp. | reverse complement strand
GTGCCCGGCGTTCGGCGGCGCGCCTTGCCATAGGCATATGCCCCTGTCAAAGCAGCCCGCCTCAAACCGAGGATATGGGATTGACCGACCGCAAGGAGAAGGGGCCCGTCGTTGCGGTGGACGGCCCCGCGGCAAGCGGGAAGGGGACCATCGCCCGGGCCCTTGCCGCCCACCTCGGGCTTCCGCACATGGACACCGGCCTGTTGTACCGTGCCGTCGCACTCAACCTGTGGCGCTGGGGCGGTGACCCGGCAAGCGAGTTCGAAGCGCTCCGCGCCGCCGACGTGCTGAGTATCGATCCGGACGACGAGGAGCTGCGCAGCGAGCCGGTGTCGCGCATCGCGTCATCCATTTCGGCTTATCCTTCGGTGCGAGCAGCGCTGCTGAAGCGGCAGCAGGATTTTGCCCGGCAGCCCGGCGGGGCGGTCCTAGACGGGCGCGACATCGGGACGGTGATCGCGCCGGCGGCGGACGTGAAGCTGTTCGTCACCGCTTCGCCGGAGGTTCGCTCGCAGCGCCGTGTGCGCGAACTGCTCGAACGGGGCATGCCGGCGCACTATGAGGACGTGCTCGCAGATATCCGGGCGCGCGACGCCCGCGACGGCTCGCGCAAGGTCGCGCCGCTCAAGCCTGCATCCGACGCGATCATTCTCGACACCAGCAATTTCGACCGCGAGGCAGCGATTGCCGAGGCCATCAGGCTGGTCGAGGAACGCATTGCCCGCGCCAGCCACTAGGCGCCACCACGTAGGATTATTTTCACTTATCTCTGCGAAAAGCCGGCCCGAACCAATGGGTGAAAGAGCAGAGACCAGCGTGCGCAGCAAGACCGTCCGGATCGCCAGCAGCCACATCATCACGACCTGCGCGACCGCAGCAGCAATCCTGTTGTTCGTCGTGCTTGGCAGCCGCGTGGTTTCCGATGCGCTTGGCGGCGCCGCCGTTTCCGACGGCAACCGCACGCTCAGCGTCGCTTTCCTGCTCAACATCGCCATCATCCTCTTTGGATGGCGCCGCTCGAAGGACCTTAAGGAAGCGCTCGATGCCTATGATGCGGCGGCGCGGCTTGCCGACCGCAACGCCAACACCGATCCGACCACCGGGCTCGCCAACCGCCGCGAATTGGTGCGCGCGCTCGACGAGGCGCTGGCGGCGAGGACCGGCGTGTTCCTTGTCCTCGACCTCGACCACTTCAAGCGCGTCAACGACCTTTACGGGCACCTCGCGGGCGACAAGGTGCTCCGCCTGGTTGCCGAGGCCGCGCGCGAGGCCGCGCCGGCCGACGCATGCTGCGCGCGCACCGGCGGCGACGAATTTGCTATCATGCTTCCCGCGGCTGACGCCGAGGCGGCGGAAGCCGTCGCCCAGAGGATCATCGAGCGGCTCTTGGTCCCGGCGTTGATCGAAGGGGCGCAAATCCAGGTGACCGCCTCGATCGGCCTGACCGATCTTTCGGGCTGCGCCGACGATGAGGCCGCGCTCCGCCAAAGCGACGTCGCCCTTTACGCCGCGAAGCGCGCGGGCCGGAACGGCTTCGCCTGGTTCGACGAAGAGCTTGAGCGCGAGATCAGCGACCGGCTGAAGCTCGAAGAAGAAATCCGCCGCGGCATCAAGGCCGGTGAGTTCGTGCCCTTCTTCCAGCCGCTGGTCGATCTCGACAGCCGCCAGATCATCGGCTTCGAGGCGCTTGCCCGGTGGCGCTCGCCGGGCGGAGCCCTGCTCGAGGCGGATTGCTTCATCGAAGCCGCGGAGCGCACCGGGCTGATCGGCCCGCTGACACTCAGCATCATCGATCAGGCCGTCAAGGAGGCGAGGGCCTGGCCGGCGCATCTCAAGCTGGCCGTCAACGTCTCGCCCGTTCAATTTCGCGATCCCACGCTTGCCGAGCAGATCCTGAAGCTGCTGTCGGAGAGCGGCTACCCGCCGAGCCGGCTGGAGGTCGAAATTACGGAAGGCGCGCTGCTCGAAGACCGGGACCAGGTGCTGACCATCATCCGCAGCCTGAAGAATGTCGGCATCAGCATTTCGCTCGACGACTTCGGCACCGGCTATGCGTCGCTCGCCCAGGTCAACCGCCTGCCGCTCGACCGTATCAAGATCGACAAGAGTTTCATCACCACGATTGTCAAAAGCGACCAGACGGCGGCGATCGTCAACACGATCGCGGGTCTCGGTCATAATCTCAACGTGCCGATCACCGCCGAGGGCGTCGAATCCGAGCAAATCCGCACGGCGCTCGCCGGCTTCGGTTGCTCGGAGGCGCAGGGCTGGCTGTTCGGTCGGGCGATTTCGGGCGAGGCCGTTCGCGCCTTTCTCAACATGGGCGGCGGCGGCGATGTTCCCGGAGCCGACCAGTCCACCGAGCAGCTGGACGCCGGCAAGCGGAAGGCCAACCGCCGCTGGTAATTGCTGACACGATAGGTCGTCTCAACACCCCAACCTCCGGAATCGACGTTGCCGTAACGGGCCGCGCCTGCAACAACCGCGCATGACCTTGAGCGTGACAGTTCGGCCGGCGGTCCCGGCCGACCGCGCCGCCCTCGGCCGCTTCGGCGCGCTGCTCGTCGCGGAGCACTACCAATTCGATCCGAAGCGCTTCATCGAACCGGTCCCGGACCTGGCCGAACGTTATGGCGCATTTCTCATCGCCCAGTCCGAGCGCCACGAAATGACGGTCCTCGTTGCCGAGCGCGATGGGCAGCTTGTCGGCTATGTCTTCGGTGGAATGGAGGGAAACGACTATATGGCGCTGCGCGGCCCCGCAGGCGTCGTCTATGACCTCGTCGTCGATCCGGACAATCGCCGCCAGGGGATCGGCCGCGCGTTGCTTGCCGCTGCGCTCGACGCACTTGTCGCACTTGGCGCGCCGCGCGCGCTGCTGTTCACCGCGGACAGGAACCATGTCGCGCAGGCGCTGTTCGACAAGGCGGGCTTCCGCCGGACAATGATCGAAATGACCCTGGAGCTAGGCGGGCCTCGCCGAGCGACTAAGCCCGGCCGTCGGGCGGGGGCTGCCCGGCGATGGGCGCAAGATAGGTCACCAGATCCCATTCGGCATGGATGCTGATCAGCAGCAGCGCCATCAGGTCTGCGGCAATTGCGTGGGGAGCCCACTGGCTCCCGGCAAAAAGCAGCCAAGCCGCCGCTCCGAGCGCGACATATGTGAGCGCCGGCGCGATCCCGTACCAACAGGTGTCGAACAGATTGTTCTCCGCGCCCGCGATCGGCGTTCGCGAGATGCCGATGGCGCTGCGCAACCCCATGCCCACGCCGAGCAAGGCGAGCCCGCCGCTCGTCGCTCCAAACAGACGCAGGTTGATCGACGGAACGATTGCAACGCCGCTGAGGAACAGCACCACCCCAAGCTGCCAGACGACCGGTGAGGTGTAGAGCTGCTTGCCGCGCTCGAGCTGGCGGCGGTCGCGTCCCGTCGTCAGCGTGACGACGACGAACATCAACCCGATCAACGCCCCCGCCGATGAGCCAAGCATGAAGAAATTTTCGGACCAGGCCTCGAACGTGTTTGGGCTATAGCGGGAGTGCGCCCACCTGTCGTCAACGCGGGCCGCGATCCCGTGCTGCCTCCTAAGGCTTGCGCCTGACCGCCCAGATGAAGGCGGAAAGGCTGCTGATCAGTGCCGCGATGGCGATCAGAATGGCGGGATCAAGGATGAGCATGCGTTGCGACTCCA
>JBDTZJ010000172.1:0-3695 GCA_040005255.1 Sphingomicrobium sp. | reverse complement strand
TCACCGTCGAAGCCGAAGCCAACCAATACATCCCTTTCGCCCTCGATGAGGTCAATCTCGACTTCCAGATACTGGGCCCGGCGCCGAACAATCCGGACGAGGTCGAGGTCCTGATCGCGGCCTCGCGCAAGGAAAAAGTCGAGGACCGCGTGGCCATCGCCGAGGCGGCCGGCATGAAGCCGCGGGTGATGGATGTCGAATCGTACGCCACCCAGGAAGCGCTGCGGTTGATCGAGCCGTCGCTGCCGGCAAGCGGACGCGACCAGAACATAGCTCTGGTCGATATCGGGGCGCACGTCACGCACTTCTATGTGCTTCGCAACAATCAATTCCTGTTCTCCCGCGACCAGGCGTTCGGCGGCAATCAGCTCACCCAGGATATCCAGAGGGCCTTCAATCTGTCGCCGGAAGAAGCGGAATCGGCGAAGCGCAACCAGGGCCTTCCCGAGAACTACGACTCCGACGTGCTGCAGCCGTTCATGGAAACCCTGGCCCTCGAGGTCACCCGCGCGCTGCAGTTCTTTTTCACCTCGACCTCGCACAACCAGGTGGACCAGATCATCCTGTCGGGCGGTGGCGCGCTTTTGCCGGGTCTTGACGAGCTGGTAGCGAAGCGCGCGGGCATCGCCACGGTGATCGCCAATCCGTTCGCCGGCATGCAGAGCTCCGATCGCATCAGGGCGCGCCAACTCGCGCAGGATGCACCGCTCTTGCTTATTGCCTGCGGCCTCGCCATGCGGAGCTTCGAATGATCCGCATCAACCTGCTTCCGCACCGCGAGCAGAAGCGGGCGGCGCGGCAACGCCAGTTCGTCGGCCTGGCGGTGGCCTCTGTCCTGGTCGGCCTGTGCACCGTGGGATTGGTGCACGTCGTCATGGCATCGCGCATCGAGGACCAGGAAGACCGCAACCGCCTGCTCAAGACCGAGATCGTGAAGCTCGACGAGCAGATCAAGGAAATCGACAAGCTGCGCGAGCAGACGCAGGCGCTGCTGGCACGCAAGCAAGTGGTGGAAACGCTTCAGGCAAACCGTACCGAGGCGGTACACCTGCTCGACCAGATGGTCCGGCAGTTGCCCGACGGGATCTATCTCAAATCGTTGAAGCAGACGGGTGCCAAAGTGGTGGTGGTGGGCTTTGCGCAATCCAACGCGCGGGTCTCGACCTTGATGCGCAACATCGATGCGTCGCCGTGGCTGCAGCAGCCCGAGCTCGTCGAGATCAAGGCCGTCAGCGCACCCAACGTCAAGGAGGCGCGGGTCAATGAGTTCACCCTGAATTTCCAGGTGAAGCGCACGGCCCAGGCCGCCGAGGCCGACGGCGGGGCAGCCGCCAAGGCAGCCAAAGGACCCAAGGCATGACGCTCGATGATTTCCGCCGGCTCAACATCAGGGAGGTCAGCAACTGGCCCGCCCTGCCCAAGATCGTCATCCTGGCGACGGTCGCCCTGCTGATCGTCGCGGCCGGAGCGGCGTTCGACTGGAAGAACCAGTTCGAGACATTGGACCGCTCGGCACAGGAGGAGCAGACCCTGCGCGTCCAATACACGGAAAAGAAGTCGAAGGCGATCAACTACGATCTGTACGTGCAGCAATTGAAGGACATCGAGCAGTCATTCGGTGCCTTGCTGAAGCAGCTCCCCAACCGCTCCGAGATGGATGCGCTGCTCACCGACATCAACCAGGCGGGGCTTGGCCGCGGGCTTCAGTTCGAGCTGTTCAAGCCTGCATCGCAGGAAAAAATGGCCGATTTCTACGCCGAGCTCCCGATCCAGGTGAGGATCACCGGCGGCTACCACGACATGGGCGCCTTCGCGAGCGATGTCGCACAGCTGCCGCGCATCGTCACGCTGAACGATGTCGCGGTCAACAACGAAAAAGGCGTGCTCTCACTCGATGCCACGGCCAAGACGTTCCGCTACCTCGACGAAGAAGAAGTTGCGAAACAGCGCAAGCTCGTCAAGGAAGCGAAGGAAAAGGCCAAGAAATGAGCCGTGCCGTGGCCCTTTGCATGGGACTGTGCCTGGTGCTCGCCGGTTGCGGCGGTGACAACCACCAGGACCTGCGCAACTGGATGGCCGAGCAGGGCAAGGGCGCCAAGGGCAAGCTCGAGCCGCTGCCGCAGATGAAGCCCTACGAGCCCTTCGCCTACAACGCCTTCGACCTGCCCGATCCGTTCAAGCCGCGCAAGATCGAGCCCGCCAAGGGCAACAGCATGCTGGCGCCGGACTTGTCGCGCCGCAAGGAGCCGCTGGAGGCCTATCCGATCGAATCGCTCAACATGGTCGGTACGCTCCAGAAGGACAGCCAAGTGTATGCGCTGGTGCGCACGCCCGAGAAGGATCTCTACCAGGTCCGGCCCGGCAACCACCTCGGTCAGAACTATGGCGTGGTCCTCGCGGTATCCGACACCGATATCCGTTTGAAGGAGCTGATTCAAGACGGCGCCGGGGACTGGACCGAGCGGTCCAGCACGCTGCAGCTCCTCCAGCCAGAGACGAAAAAATAGGAGCGAAAATAATGAGCCCGTCCATTTGGCTTGATCGCGTGTCAGCGCGTGTGCGATTCGCACGCATCTGCGCCTGGCTACTCGCGGCCATTGCCCTGGGGGCGGCCGGCGCGGCTGCGGCCCAGAGTGCCAACAGCATTGAAGCAGTGAGTGTGGCCAAGGGGGCTTCGGGCCGCACGATCGTCAAGTTCACGCTCAAATCGCCTCCCGCCAATCCGCCGGCAGGCTTTTCCATCGCCAGCCCGCCCCGGATCGCACTCGATTTCCTGGATACGGCCAACGGTCTTGGCGCCGCTCAACGCGCGGTCGAGGACGGCGCCCTGCGCAGCCTCAACGTGATCCAGGCCGGCAATCGCACGCGGATCGTATTCAACCTGAACAAGCCGCAGACGTTCGAGACCGAGGTGGACGGGAACTCGGTGCTGGTCACCCTGCTCGATCAGGCGAGCCCCGGGGAGCTGCAGGCGCCGCAGGTGCAGCGTTTTGCCGAGGCGCGCCCGTCGGACGTGCAGCACGTGGTGCGTGACGTCGATTTTCGCCGGGGCAAGAACGGCGAAGGCCGCATCGTGGTCGACCTGTCCGACAACACCACCGGCATCGACATCCGGCAGCAGGGTGCATCGCTGATCGTCGACTTCCTGCGCACCTCGGTACCGCGCAATCTCGAGCGCCATCTCGACGTCGGCGATTTCGGGACGCCGGTCGTGGCCTTCGACACCTTCAACCAGGGCGGCAATACCCGCATGGTCATCGAACCCAAGGGCTTGTGGGAGCACTCGGCGTATCAGGCCGATAACAAGTTCATCCTCGAAGTGAAGGCGGTCCAGGAAGACCCCAACAAGCTGACGCAGGGCACGCGCCAGGGCTACAAGGGCGAAAAGCTTTCGCTCAATTTCCAGAACGTGGAAGTGCGCGCAGTGCTGCAGGTGATCGCCGATTTCACCGGCCTCAACATCATCACCAGCGACACCGTTCAGGGCAGCCTGACGCTGCGCCTCAAGGACATTCCATGGGACCAGGCGCTCGACATCATCATGCAGACCAAGGGCCTCGACATGCGCAAGAACGGCAATGTCGTGCTCATCGCGCCGCGTGAAGAGCTTGCGCTGAAGGAAAAACAGCAACTCGAATCACAGCAGCAGATCAACGAGCTGGAGCCGGTGCAAACCGAGATGTTCCAGCTCAACT
>JBDTZJ010000035.1:0-12470 GCA_040005255.1 Sphingomicrobium sp. | reverse complement strand
CCCGGACATAGCCGTTGATGTAGAAGCGACGCTTGTGGGTCGACCGGTTGCATCCGGAACCGTGGACCAGATACGGGCTCCAAAGCGCCAGGTCGCCCGGCTCCAGCGAGAGCTCGACAGCATCAGAGGCTGAAAGGCCGACCGCCTCGAGCGCCCCATCAATCATCGCCGCGCCGAGAGAATGGTTCGAACAGCCCATGTGTAGATCGCCGCGCAAATGGCTGCGCGGAATGAAGCGCAAGCCGCCAGCCTCGGGCGTATGCGGATCGATCGCGAGGCCGGTTTGGACGTAGGAGTTCGCGAGGTCGCGATAGGCGGACGCAGGGCGCCGGGACTTGCTGTCCTGGTGCCAGGCGAAATCGCCAAGCGATCCCGGGGCCTTCCAGTGAACCTGGTTGATGATCTGCTTGAGATCGGTGCCGATCAGCGGCGCGAGCAGGTCGGTGAAGCGCATGTCGAGGCGCACCGCATTGAGCACCGGCTGATGATAGGTCGGCCATTGCACCATGCGGACGAAGGCTTCGCCCGCGCCATTTGCGACATTGTAGAACAGGTTGCCGTGGCGAAAGGATCGTCCGTGAGCGACGCCTTCTGCCTCGATCTGGTCGGCCGCGGCGGCGATTTCCTTGATCTCGCGGCGGTCGAAAAAGCCGCGCACCACCGCGTAGCCGTCGCGCCAATATTGCGTGAGATCGGCAACCGCGCTTGCCGGCTCATCGCTCCGCAATCGCTGCGAAGAACGCATCACCATGTCTCTCCACCCGCGGCGAGGATACATCAACTCGTTGACAAATCCATGAAATTTGTCGGCGGAGGCGAGCTATTCGACGGTGACGCTCTTGGCGAGGTTGCGCGGCTGGTCGACGTCCGTGCCCTTCAGCACCGCGACATGATAGGCGAGCAGCTGCACCGGCACCGCATAGACCAAAGGCGCAATCAGCGGGTGGACGTGCGGCATTTCGATCGTCGCCATGCACCCCTCCCCGGCTTCGGCGATGCCGTGCGCGTCGCTGATCAACACGATCTTGCCGCCGCGCGCGCGGACCTCCTGCATGTTGCTCACCGTTTTCTCGAACAAAGGCCCCGACGGCGCCAGCACGATCACCGGCACGTCCTCGTCGATGAGCGCGATCGGCCCATGCTTCATCTCGCCCGCGGCATAGCCCTCGGCGTGGATGTAGCTGATCTCCTTGAGCTTCAGCGCGCCTTCCAGAGCCATCGGATAATCGGGTCCGCGGCCGAGATAGAGCACGTCGCGCGCCGGGGCGATGAGGTGCGCCATCGCGGCGATCTCGTCGTCATGGCCGAGGGCCGCGTTGAGCGCCGCCGGCGCTTCCTGCAGGTGCGCGACGATCTCCTTCTCCTCCTCGCGGCTCAGCCGCCCTCTGGCGCGCGCCAAATTCGCCGCGAGCGCCGCAAGCACCGCGAGCTGGCAGGTGAAGGCCTTGGTCGATGCCACGCCGATCTCAGGTCCCGCGTGGGTCGGCAGCAGCAAATCGGCTTCGCGCGCCATCGAGCTTGTCGGGACATTGACGACGACGGCGATGCGCTGTTGCTGGGCGCGCGCGTGGCGAAGCGCCGCCAGCGTGTCCGCCGTCTCGCCGGACTGGCTGATGAACAGCGCGAGCCCGCCCGGCTCCAGCACCGGCTCGCGGTAGCGGAACTCGCTCGCGACATCGATGTCGACGGGCACACGCGCGAACTGCTCGACCCAATATTTGGCGACGAGGCCCGCGTAATAGCTCGTCCCGCAGGCGACGATCGTCAGGCGGTTGACCTGCTCGAGGTCCGCGTCGGCGACCGGCAGCGCTACTTCCCCTTCGAACGGGCGGATATAGGTCTGAAGAGTCTGGGCAACCACGATCGGCTGCTCGAAAATCTCCTTCTGCATGTAGTGGCGATAATTGCCCTTCTCGACCGGCGCGGCCGACGCGCCGGACTCGACGATCTCGCGCCGCACCGGCCGATTGTCGCGGTCGAAGATGTCGATCCTTTCCCGCCGGACGACGGCCCAGTCGCCCTCGTCAAGATAGGCGATGCGCTGGGTCCACGGAGCGACTGCCAGCGCGTCCGATCCGAGGTAATTCTCGCCCGCGCCATAACCGACCGTCAGGGGCGCGCCCATGCGCGCGCCGATGATCAGGTCGGGGTGATCGCGGAACAGGAAGGCGATGGCGAACGCGCCAACCAACCGCGGCAATACCGCCGCGACCGAGTCTTGCGGCGAAGCGCCTCGCTCGACCTCGCGCGCGACGAGGTGGCCGACGACCTCGGTGTCTGTCTCGCTCTCGAACGTGCGTCCTTCTGCGATCAGCTCGTCGCGCAGCGGCTTGAAGTTCTCGATGATGCCGTTGTGCACCAGCGCCACCGGGCCGACGATGTGCGGGTGGGCGTTGCCCACGGTCGGCGCACCGTGGGTCGCCCAGCGCGTGTGGGCGATCCCCGTCGTGCCGTGGAGCGGCTGCTCGGCGAGCGCTCGCGCCAGGTTTTCGAGCTTGCCCTCGGCTCGCCGCCGGTCGAGCTTGCCGTCGTTGATCGTGCAGATGCCGGCGGAATCGTAGCCGCGATACTCCAGGCGTTTGAGGCCGTCGAACAGGCGCTGCGCGACGTCCGACTTGCCGACGATCCCGACGATACCACACATGCTATTCCGCCGCTTTCCGCGTCATGCGCTCGCGAAACCGGCGGGCCCAGCCGGCGATGCCCTTCTGCTCGCTGCGCTCGATCGCGAGACTGTCGGCTTCGACGTCGCGCGTGATGACCGAACCTGCGCCGACCACCGCGCCGTCACCGACCGTCACCGGCGCCACAAGGGCGGTATTCGAGCCGATGAATGCGCCCGCGCCGATCACCGTCCGGTACTTGCCGAACCCATCGTAATTGCAGGTGATCGTCCCGGCCCCGATGTTGGCATTCGCGCCCACCGACGCGTCGCCGACGTAGGACAGGTGATTGACCTTCGCGCCTTCGGCGACGTCCGCCTTCTTGAGTTCGACGAAATTGCCCACCTTGGCGTTGGCCCCCAGCCGCGTGCCGGGGCGGATCCGCGCGAACGGGCCGATGCTCGCCTTGGCGCCGATGCTCGCACCCTCGATGTGGCTGAAGGCGTGAATCGTCGCACCGTCTGCGACCTCGACGCCGGGACCGAAGACCACGTGCGGCTCGACCGTCACGTCTCGGCCGAGCCTGGTGTCGTACGCGAACCAGACACTCTCCGGGTCGATCAGCGTCGCGCCCTCTTCCAGCGCCTGCTCGCGCCGGCGCCGCTGCCATTCCAGCTCCAGGTGTGCGAGCTCGGCGCGGCTGTTCACCCCCGCCGCCTCGTACGGATCGCCCTCGATGATCACCGCCTCGCGGCCCTCGGCCGCAGCGATGTTGACGATGTCGGGCAGGTAATATTCGTGCGCGGCATTGTCGTTGCCGACCTTGCCAAGCCAGCGAAACAGATCCTTGGCCCGGACCGCCATCATGCCGGAGTTGCACAGGCGCACCGCCCGCTCCTCCTCGGTCGCGTCCTTATATTCGACCATCTTCGCGATACGGTCGTCTTGGCCGAGGATGATGCGGCCGTATCGCAGCGGGTCGGCCGGCGAGGACGCAAGGACGACGATGCCCGGACCGCCGTCCCCGTCGAGCCGGTCGAGCATGCGTCGGAGCGTGCTCGTCTCCACGAACGGGGTGTCGCCGTAGAGAATGATCACTGGTCCGTCATAAGCGTCAAGCGCGTCGGCCGCCTGCTGCACCGCATGGCCGGTGCCCTTCTGTTCGGCCTGGACGGCGACCTCGACGCCGCGCCCGGCAATCGCCGCCTCGACCTGCTCGCGGCCCTTGCCGAGTACGACGATGCGCCTGTCCGCTCCGAGCGCATCGACCCGGTCGAGCAGATGGAGCAGCAACGGCCGGCCGGCGATCGGGTGCAACACCTTGTGCGTGTCGGAGCGCATGCGCGTCCCCTGCCCGGCGGCGAGGATGATCACGGCAAAGCGGCGCTGGTCGCTCATCGAGCGGAGCAATGGCATGGCCCGTCGAGCGGCGCCAGAGTGCCTTGGTCAAAAGAAAGGGCGGCTCCGGAAGGAACCGCCCTCACCTCATCCAGGCCGCTCGGCCTAGAAGATGGCGGTATAATATTCGTTGCCGACGAAGCCCATCTTCTGGACGTGGGCTCGTTTCGTAACGGCCAGCACCTCGTCGACAATCTCGTAGCGCGCCGTCGCGTCGGGCTGCAGGTGAAGCTCCGGGATCGGGTTCATCTGCTGTGTCGTGTCGAGATAGCTGCGCAGCTGGGTCATGCTGACCGGCGTGCCGTTCCACAGCACCTGGTCCTGCGCGTTGACCGACACGACATTCTTGATCGGGTCGATCGGCGGCGGCACGTTGCGCGGATCGTTGACCGGCAAATCGAGCTTCACCGCATGGGTTTGCGGCGGAATGGTCACGATCAGCATGATCAGCAGCACCAGCATGACGTCGATCAACGGCGTCGTGTTGATGTCCATCATCGGCGTACCTTCGACGTTACTGCCGGTGGTTTGCATCGCCATGAGTTTGAGTTCCTACCTAAGCTTCTTGGCTATTGAGCAACGCCGTGCGGCTGGGAGATGAATCCAACGCGTTGGAATCCCGCTTGCTGCATGGTGATAACTGTCGCGCCGATGCACTTGTACTGGGTGTTGATGTCGCCGCGGATGTGCGCCTCGGGCATATTGTCCTCGGTGACATTCTGAACGCCGCCGACATCCTTGATCAGCTTCTCGAGTTTCTGCACCGCGCGATCGAGCAGCTCCTTCTGCGTGACCCTGGTCAGTTGCCAATAGACTTCGCACGTTCCGCCCGGCCCGTTGCGCACCGACAAGGAGACGTTTTCCGGCTTGGTCTGAGTCACTTCATACGCGGTCTCCGGCAGTTTGACCGGGATCGTCTGGATGACGACCGGAACCGTGATCAGGAAGATGATCAGGAGCACGAGCATCACGTCGACGAGCGGCGTGGTGTTGATGTCCGACATGGGGACGTCTTCGCCCTCGTCGTGCTCGCCTACTTGCATTGCCATCGGCTACTTCTCTCCATTGCGCCCGGCGGCGCGCCGCCGGGAAAGGGAGGGCCGGCACAATTGCCGGCCCCCGCCGATTACTTGGCGCTCGTGGGCGTTGCCGGGGCACCCGTCGGGGTACGGCCGGTCCGAAGCGGATCGCTGCCCGGCTGGGTCGGAGCGGCGGCGCTCTTGGTCTGCGCGGTCGAGCGAACGCCAGGGCCGGTGCCGCCGCCCGTCTGCGGCTTCACCGCACCGGCCGACATCAGGTAGCCATGAAGGTCGTTGGTGAAGGCCGCGAGGTCCTCCTGGATCGACTTGTTGCGGCGGATCAGCCAGTTGTAGGCGAGCACCGCCGGCACGGCGACGACCAGGCCGAGCGCAGTCATGATTAGCGCTTCACCGACCGGGCCGGCGACCGTGGTGATCGAGGCGTCACCCGACGCGCCGATCTTGATCAGCGCCCGGTAGATGCCGACGACGGTGCCGAACAGACCGATGAATGGAGCGGTCGAGCCGACCGTCGCGAGGAAGGCGAGGCCCTCGCCGAGCCGCGCGCTGATGGAACCCTGGCTGCGCGCCAGGCTGTTCGCCATCCAGTCGTGCTGATCGATCGGGTCGGTCAGCTTGCTGTGCTGGTCCTGCGCGACCAGCGCGTCGTCAACGATTGCACGGTAGGCGCTCTTGGCGTCCAGCTTGTTCGCCGCCTCACGCAGGTTCGACGAATTCCAGAAGCTCGACCGGACCTTGCGGCCCTGGCTGATGATCTTCTGCTGCTGCATGAGCTTGGTGAACAGGATGTAGAAGGTGCCCAGCGACATGATCACCAGGATGATGAACACGCTGTAGGCGATGAGGCCGCCCTCTTGAAGGGCGTTCTGAATGCCAAATGCTTTGGCGGCGGGTGCTGCTTGCATGCTTTCCGTTCCTTTTAAAAAACTCAGTCTCGAAGCTGGAAAAAGTCTAACCCTCTAGCCGCCAGACGATCGGCGGTGTCGTAATTGTATCCGTGGTTGCCTGGCCGTTGCTGTCGCGGGCCGGCGTGAACTTCGCGCGGCGGCGAAGGATGTTGCAGGTCGCGCCATCGAGCGCACCGTTGCCGCTCGAACGGATGATATTGCACCCGACAACTCGCCCGTCGGAACCAATCGTGATCTGGGCCTGTGAAGTGCCTTCCGCACCCGCAGACTGCGCAGAGGCCGGATAATCGTCAGCGGAGAACAGCGTCCGCAAGTCACCCTTGGCGCTTTGGGCCGACTGCACCTTGCGGGGCGGCGGCGGCGGCGCCGGCGGCGACGGTGCGAGCGGGGGGATCGTTGGCGGCGGCGCTGTGATCGTCTGGATCGGCGGCGGCGGCGCTGCCATCCTGACCAGCGGCGGCGGAGTCACCGGCGGCGGCGGCACCTTCGGCATGTCCTTCGGCGGTGGCGGCGGCTCCTCGGGTGGCGGCGGCGTCTCCTCGACGTCCACCACTTTGAGATTTTCAGCAGTCTTCTTGATCACGTTGTAGGCGAGGCCTGTCACAATCGCATATAGCAGGCCACCTACCAGCAGGATCGTAAGGGTCCAGGCGACGACCGGATTACCGCTGAGCTGTTTTCGCTGCGCGTAGGACATTACCCTGCAATTCTCCTCGACACGCCATGGGCGGACCCCCACGGCCAAACCGGCGTTCGAATCGCGTCCGTCACAATCCTAGTGCGCTAATGTCTCATTATGACATCGGCACAGGCGCGCTCCTTATCTCCGGCTCAAAGGCCGCGCAACGGATTTTGTTCCACCGCCGGAAGGTCGAAACCACAGTTGTCAGGGGCGGCTCATGACTCCGGCCAGGAACCGGGAAAGGATGCCACTTCCACACCGACCGCCCGGGCATCCGGATAAACGTCGGGCTTCGACAAGCGCACCCTCAGCGCCCGCACCCCGTGGAAGGCGGCGACCCGCTCGAAGATTGCGTGGGCGAGCGTTTCCTGGAGGTTGTAGCGCCGCGCTCCGGCCAGTTCTGCCACCTCGGTGCGAAGGAAGTCGTAGTTCCACGCCTGCGCCGGATGATCTTCGGCAGGTGCCGCGATATCATTGAGCCAGACCTCGACGCCGACCAGCAGCCGCTGCGGCGCCCCGATCTCGAAATCGTGGAAGCCGATGTCGGCCTGCACCTCGAGCCCTTCGAGCAGGATGCGCGCCGAGCGCACCTTCAGGTTCGCGGGGACGAGGCCGCTCAGCTTGGGCTGCGTCGTGCTCATCGCGGACCCAGAAACTGGACGTCGCGCTCCAGTGCCATGAAGCGGTGGCCTGAATCGATGGTGATCACCTGACCCGTGACGGCCGTCGCGCCGACGAGGTAGCGCAGGGCCGCGACGACATCGTCCGCATCCACGCCGCGGCGCAGTGGATTGTTCATCTGCATGGCGTTGAAATTCTCCTCGCTCTGGCCGCTCGAGCGCAGCATGAGCGCCGGCGCGATCCCATTGACGCGGATCGATCGCGGCGCAAGCGCTCGCGCCGCAAGCTCGGTGAGCGCTGCCAGCCCGGCTTTCGACAGCGTGTAGCTGAGATAGTCGGGATTGGGCGCGGACAGCTTGGCGTCGAGCAGGTTGACGACCAGCGCGTCGCCGCTGCCGTGACGGGCCGCGAGCCGCTCGATCAAGAGCGCCGCGGCGCGGACGTTGACCGCCATGTGGGCATCGAACTCTTGGCCGCTGAACTCGCCGAACGCGTCCCAGGCAAAGCGCGCGGCATTATTCACCAGCAGCCGCACCGGCGGCATCGCCTCGGCAACGCCGAAAATCCGTTCGGCACAGTCGCTTTCGATAAGGTCGGCGACGACCTTGGTTGCACCGACCGGCACATTGTCTTGCTCGTGGTGGACATGGGCGAGCACGGTCCACCCGTCCGCGACCAGCGCGGCGGCAACTACTGCACCCACGCGCTTCCCGGCCCCCGTGACGATCGCGGTTCTTTGAGCAGCCATTGCCGGTGCTCCTGCCTTGAGTGGCGCGGCGAAGCAATCCAAGGAGGCGCCCATGCCCGAGAGCCGTGCACCGATTGAGCTTCAGGGATTGAGCCTCGCCGAGCTGCAGAAGCTGATCGACGAGCGGCGGCTGCCGCCGGTCGAGCTGTGGAATCCCGAACATTGCGGAGATTCGGGCATGCGCATCGCGCGCGACGGCACCTGGTATCACGAGGGACGCCCGATCCACCGCCCGGCGATGGTGCGCCTGTTCTCGACCGTCCTCCGGCGCGAGCCTGACGGCCGTCACGTGCTCGTGACGCCCGCCGAAAAGCTCGACATCGAGGTCGAGTCCACGGCGTTTCGCGCGGTCGAGATGAGCCGCGAAGGGGAAGGTCGCGACCAGCGCCTCGCTTTCCGGCTCGACAGCGGCGACGCGATCATCCTTGGCCCCGATCATCCGCTTCAGCCGGTCGATGTGGCGTCCGGTCCCGCCCCGCGCCTGCTCGTCCGCCACGGCCTCGAGGCCGAACTCACGCGCTCGGTCTATTACGAGCTGGCCGAGCTGGCGTTGGCGGGCGCCGACAGTCCGCCCGGCGTGTGGAGCAACGGCGCCTTCTTCCCACTGGAACACCGGTGACACTGGCCGACCGGTTGCGCGAGGCCCTGGCAATGCCTCCGCTTGAGTCGCCTCTCGCCGGCGACCTGCCCGAGCAGCGCGCGCAGGCCGAGGTCGAGGCCGCAGTGTTAATGGCGGTCACCGATCGGGCCGAGCCGGGCCTGATCCTGACTGTCAGGCGCGAGCATCTGCGTACCCACGCCGGCCAGGTGGCATTTCCCGGCGGCCGCATCGATCCCGGCGAGGATGCGGTGGCCGCGGCACTGCGTGAGGCGCAGGAGGAAGTCCTGCTGCCACCGACCGCGGTCGACCTCGTTGGCGCGATCGAACCTTATCGCACCGTCACCGGCTATGTCGTCACGCCGGTGCTCGGGGTCATTCCGCCGGACCTGGCGCTCGAGGCGCACGAGCATGAGGTGGCGGACTGGTTCGAAGCGCCGCTCGGCTTCCTTCTCGATCCCGCCAACCAGCATCGGGCGAGCGCCCTGTTCGCGGGGCAGACGCGCCACTATTACGAGATCGTGTGGAACGATCGCAGGATCTGGGGGGCGACGGCGGCGATGCTGGTCAACCTATCGCGCAGGCTGCAGTGGCGCTGAAGCTCGACGCCGCCAAGTGGCGCAAGAAGCGCGGCATGAAGCGGCTGCTCGCGGCGCTCGGCGCGGACGAGGGCCTGACGCGCTACGTTGGCGGGGCGATCCGCGACGACCTGCTCAAGCTTCCGGTCAGCGACATCGACCTTGCGACCCGCATTGCACCCGACGACGTCATGCGCCGTCTCGAAGAGGCGAGGATCAAGGCTGTTCCGACGGGCATCGACCACGGCACGATAACGGCTGTCAGCGACGGCCATCCGTTCGAGATCACCACGCTGCGCCGGGACGTCTCGACCGACGGCCGCCGGGCGACGGTCGCCTTCACCGACGACTGGCAGGAAGACGCCGCCCGGCGCGACTTCACGATCAACGCGCTGTCGGCCGATCCCCAAACCGGCGAACTGTTCGACTATTTCGGCGGACTCGCCGATCTCGAGCATCGCCACATCCGCTTCATCGGCGACCCGCTGCAACGCATCGCCGAGGACCATCTGCGGATCCTCCGCTTCTTCCGATTCCATGCGCGCTTTGACGCGGGAGAGCCCGACACGGCGGCGCTCGAGGCGTGCACTGCTCGCGCCAACGACCTGATGGCCCTGTCGCGGGAGCGGATCGCCGACGAATTGCTCAAGCTGCTCGCCGTCGCCGACCCTTCAGTGACGGTGCGGATCATGCTCGAGCGCGCGATCCTCAAGCCCGTATTGCCGGAAATCGCGCCGGAGCGGCTCGACGACCTCAAGGCCCTGATTGCCGCCGAGCGGACCGCGGGGATCGATCCCGATCCGCTGCGGCGCCTCGCAGCCCTGCTACCGCGCGACAGCGCGATCGCCGAGGATGTTGCAGCGCGGCTGCGACTGTCGAACAAGGCGCGAAAGCGGCTGGCCTGCGCGGCAGGCGAGATCGACGACGCGCCGCCGCATGCCCTGGCCTATCGGCTGGGGGTCGAATGCGCGATCGATCGCCTCCTTCTTGCCGGCCGGGCACGAGAGGCTGCCGATACGGCCGGATGGCATGCCCCGCGGCTCCCGATTAGCGGTGGGCAGCTGGTCAAGCGCGGGCTTCCCCAGGGTCCGCTGGTCGCGAAGACTTTGCGCCGGATCGAGGACCGCTGGGTCGAGGAGGGCTTCCCGCACGGCGAGACGTTCGAGCAGATCGTCGCGGCAGCACTCAAGTCGGCGATCTAGCGCAGCGCTGGAGTGCGACGCTCTTGCTATAACTTAACGTAATTTCCTTGGCTTAGGTGTGACAGGCGCGTGAAGCGTCCCGTCAAACCGCTGCCGGGCGGGCCAGCGTGAGACCGAGCGCACCATCGGCCCCGGCGAGCTCGACCTCGGCCGCGCGAACCGAGTGGCGCGGCGCCAGCTCTTCGTAGCGTGCAAACAGGTCGTCGAAATGCTCGTCCATGGTCCGCACCACGCGCGACCTGACGGCGACCGCGCGCTGCAGTTCGGGTCCGCGGCGGATGAAGCGGCCGATCGCCCGCTCGAGCGAGACTTCGCTTGCCCCGCGATAGACAGTGCCGGCGCCGGGAGCGAGCTGGTCGACCGCAGCGCCGCGGTCGGGAACGATCAGCGGTGTGCCGCTGGCGCGCGCTTCGGCCGCCACCATGCAGAAGGTCTCGGCTTCACAGCCGTGGATCAGCGCGTCGGCGCTTGCCAACAGCCGAGCCAGTTCGTCGCGGTCGTTGATCTGCGGCAGCACCATTGCGGTACGGGTGCGATCGGCGAGCAGTTCGAGCTTCGAGCGCTTGGGCCCGTCACCGATCAGGAGCAGCCCGACGTCATGGCGTCGCGCCGCGCTTCCGACCGCCCGCAGCACCATGTCCCAGCGCTTCTCCGCCGAGAAACGGCCGATGCCGACGAGCAGGGTCGCATTGGCGTCGAGGCCGAGCGCGCACAGCACCTGTTCGCGCATCGACGCCGATCTGAGCGACGGCGAGAACAGCCCCGCTTCGACGCCCATGCGGATCGTCTCGACATTGGCGACACCGCCATCACTCAGCCGCTGCGCGAGTTGTCCGTTGGCGCAGATGACGGAATCGAACATCTGCCCGAGCCCGCGCAGGTGCCGCCAGAACCAGCCGAAAATGCTGTCGATCGTCGAGGTCGGAACAAAGCCGCCGAGCCAGCGATAGGCATAAGCGGCCAGCGGGTCGGCGTGCATCACCAGCGAGCGGCTCGCGCTCCCTTGCCAGCGGCCGACCATCGCCGCGCTCGACCAGGGCGAGGAGGCCTCGACATGATCCGGCTGCCACGCGTCCAGGGCCGCGTGGATCGCTGCTTCGTCGTCGAAATAGCGGTAGCGCCGGTCGACCGGCAGCAGCGGCGACGGAATCGTTACCAGCACTGCCCCGGGGCCCCGTTTAATGACCTCGTGGTGCTCGCCCGGCACGATAACGACCATCTCATGGCCGAACCGAGCCGCAGCGCGCAGCTTCGCGTGGACATAGGTCCGGACGCCCCCGCCGGTGGGGGTGTAAAAGGCAGAGACGTCAGCGATACGCATCGGCGCTAGAAGGTGTCCTTGCTACTGAACTTCAAATGAAGCTTTGTTAATGGGGCTGGCGTCTGCCGTCCCGCTACCACAGATGGTGCCCCATGTCCCCCACTCGTCCGCACCGCCTTTTGCTCGCGTCGATCCACGACGTTTCCCCGCGCTTCGAGAGCGAGGTCGACCGGTTGACCGACATGTTGGCGCCGCACGTCGGCGCGCGGTTGGCGATGCTGGTCGTTCCCAACCATTGGGGAGACTCGCCGATCGTCCCCGGGTCACCATTCGCGGCACGGCTCCGCTCGTGGGCCAATCAGGGCATCGAGATGTTCCTGCACGGCTTCACCCATCGCGACGAGGCGCAATATTCCGGCGCCGCGGACCGCGTACGCGCCCGCTTCATGACCGCGAACGAAGGCGAGTTCCTTGGGCTGTCATGCGCGGAAGCAACGGCGCGCATCAAGGACGGCCGGGAGGTGATTGAAAGCGTCATCGGCCGCCAGATCGACGGCTTCGTCGCCCCGGCCTGGCTCTACGGCGAGGGCGCGCGCGAGGCCCTCGCGCAATCTGGAATCCCGCTCGCGGAAGATCATTTGCGCGTCTGGTCGCCGGCAACCGGCGCCCAACTCGCCTGGGGACCCGTGATCACCTGGGCCAGCCGAACCCGCCTCCGTCTCCTGTCATCGTTGGCGGCGGCAGCGGTGCTCCGCCACGCGCCGCTCGAGGTGCTGCGGATCGGCGTGCATCCCCCCGATGTCCGCCATCCCGCGCTGGTCGGGAGCATCG
>JBDTZJ010000171.1:0-3697 GCA_040005255.1 Sphingomicrobium sp. | reverse complement strand
CCGCTTCCCATATGAAGAGACCGACGACCAGGACCGCGCCATCGCCGACGTGCTCGACGATCTCGAGGCGGGCAAGCCGATGGATCGGCTGGTTTGCGGGGACGTCGGCTTCGGCAAGACCGAGGTCTCGCTTCGCGCCGCCTTCGTCATGGCGATGTCAGGCCGCCAGGTCGTGCTGATCTGCCCAACGACCCTGCTCGCACGCCAGCATTACACGAACTTCGTCGAGCGGCTTCAGGGCTTTCCGCTGAACGTCGGCCGCCTGTCGCGGCTGGTTCCGGCCGCCGAGATCAAGAAGACCAAGGAAGGGATCGCCGACGGCACCATCGACATCGTCATCGGCACCCACGCGCTGCTCGCCAAGAGTATCGACTTCAAGCGGCTGGGCCTGGTGATCGTCGACGAGGAGCAGCATTTCGGCGTCGCCCACAAGGAACGGCTGAAGGCGCTGAGGGCCGACGTCCACGTCCTGACCCTGACGGCAACGCCGATCCCGCGCACGCTGCAGATGGCGATGAGTGGACTTCGCGAGCTGTCGGTCATCCAGACCCCGCCGATCGACCGGCTGGCAGTGCGGACTTACGTCACGCCGTGGGACGGCGTCGTGCTGCGCGAGGCCCTCCTGCGCGAACATTATCGCGGCGGGCAGAGCTTCTTCGTCGTCCCGCGCGTCGCAGACCTTCCGAATATGGAGGAATGGCTGCGCGAACAGGTCCCCGAGGTGAAGGCCGTGACCGCGCACGGGCAGATGAGCGCGAGCCAGGTCGAAGAACGGATGAGCGCCTTCTACGACCGGAAATATGACGTGCTGCTGTCGACCACCATCATCGAGAGCGGGCTCGACATCCCGACCGCGAATACGCTGATCGTCTATCGCTCGGACCGGTTCGGCCTCGCCCAGCTCTACCAGCTCCGCGGCCGCGTCGGGCGGGCGAAGACCCGCGCCTACGCCTATCTCACCATGCCCGCCGACCGCTCGATCACCGAGGCGGCGCAGAAGCGGCTGCAAGTGCTGGCCGATCTCGACAGCCTCGGCGCCGGCTTCCAGCTCGCCAGCCACGACCTCGACATCCGCGGCGCGGGCAATCTGCTCGGCGACGAGCAGTCCGGCCACATCAAGGAGGTCGGGTTCGAGCTCTACCAGTCGATGCTCGAGGACGCGATCGTCGAGCTGAAGGCGGGCGGAGTCCCGCGCCAGGAGGAGTTCACTCCGCAGATCAGCGTCGACGCTCCGATCATGATCCCGGAGACCTATGTCCCCGACCTCGACCTGCGCATGGGCCTCTACCGCCGCCTCGGCGAGCTCGACGACCGGCCGGCGATCGACGCCTTTGCCGCCGAGCTGATCGACCGGTTCGGTGCACTGCCGCAAGAGACTGCGAACCTGCTGAAGATCGTCGAGGTGAAGCTCAGCCTGAAGCAGGCGATGGTCGCCAAGCTCGACATGGGCTCGAAAGGCGCGGTGATCACGTTCGCTGACGGCGGCTTCCCGGACCTTGCCGGGCTGCTCGGTTACATCGATCGGTTGAAGGGCTCGGCCAGGCTGAGGCCCGACAGCAAGATGATTGTTTCGCGCGACTGGCCGACGGCCGATGCTCGGCTCAACGGCGCGCTCCAGCTGTCGCGCGGACTGGCACGCGTCGCCGCTGCAGGGGAAAAGAAGGAATTGGTGGCCGCTTAAGCCGCTGAAGCGACCTCGGCGTTTGCCGCGCCGACGAAGCGCATCAGCTCTTCATGGTTCAATGCTCCGGCGCCGAGGAAGCCCTGGTAGAGGTCGCAGCCCCACTCGGCGATCAGTGCGAGCTGGGCCGCGGTTTCGATTCCCTCGACGACCACCTTGAGATCGAGCTCACGCGCGAGGTGGATCAGCGCCTTGACGACGATACGGTCACGCTCGCCGCCGACCAGGTCGGCAACGAGACCCCGATCGATCTTGATCGCGTCGAGAGGCAGCGAAGTCAGATAGGCGAGGCTTGCATAGCCGGTGCCAAAATCGTCGACTGCGATACTGAGGCCTACTTCGCGGAGCCTGCTCAAGCGCTCGGCGACTTCGACCTGGTCGACGAGCAGTGCGCTTTCAGTGATCTCGGCGGTGATGCGCTTCGGATCGATCCCGGCCGCTGCGATCTCGTCAAGCAGCCACTCATCGTAGCCGGAGCGCGAGATGTCCGCAGGCAAGATGTTGACCGACAGCCCGAGGCCCTTGAGCGGCCCTTCCCAGACCGCTGCGCAGCGCAGCGCCTTGCGCTGGATGAGCCGCGACAACCGTTCCTCGAGCCCGCCGGCGGAAGCGCGCGCGAACAGCAGCTGCGCGTCGGCGGCGATCGTTGAGCGCGCCAGCGCCTCGGCACCCACAACCCGTCCCGTGGCCGGCTCGATCAACGGCTGGAACAGGACGTCGACCTGCTCATGCGAGATGGTCGCTTCCAGCATCCGGTCACGCCGTGGGACGGCGGGTAACGTTGCCCCCATGTCCGAAGCCCGCCGACCCCACTTACCGATGTTGTCCCAGGTCAACATATTCAGCCTAAACCCCACTCACCAATACGTTCCCGGTCAACACGGCTGTCGAGGTAACGGCCGGGTGGCGGCGCTGGAACAGGCTGTTCGAGCATGGGCCCGAAACGGGACAGTGACCTAGGGCTTTGAAGTCCCTATCCTGTGACAAGTCGAAGCAGACCAGGAGCGAGTGATTGAACGCCGATGCGGCCAATCCCGGCGGACTGAAGCCCGCGGACCTGGAGAGCCTGGGCATCGGCCTGCTCTCTTCCGGTACCGACGTCGCCGAGGCCGCCGAAGCGATGCTCCAGCGCCGCTATCGCTTCGCTGATGCGGAGCAAGCGGAAACGCTGGTCGCTCTCGGCGGCGATGGCTTCATGCTCCAGACCCTACACCGGATGCTCGAGGAGGGCTGCACCAAGCCGGTCTTCGGAATGAACCGCGGCACGGTCGGCTTCCTCATGAACGACTGGCGGATCGACCAGCTGCCCGAGCGCATCGCTGCCGCCAAGGCGATCCGCGTCGCGCCACTCCAAATGTGCGCGACGACGGTAGGGGGCGAGAAATTCACCTATGCCGCGATCAACGAAGTCTCGCTGCTGAGGGAGACGCGGCAGACCGCGAAGATCGAAATCTCGGTCAACGGCCGCGTCGCTTTGCCCGAGCTGGCCTGCGACGGCGTACTAGTGGCGACACCGGCCGGATCGACCGCCTACAATCTCTCCGCGCGCGGGCCGATCCTGCCCTTGCAGGCGAAGATGCTGGCGCTGACCCCGATCAGCCCCTTCCGCCCGCGGCGCTGGTCGGGCGCGATCCTGCCCGACGAAACCGCCGTCTCGCTGCGGATCCTCGAGGCCGAGAACCGGCCGGTGTCCGCGGTCGCCGACCAGATCGAGGTCCGCGACGTCGCCCGCGTCGACATCCGCCTCGACCGCGAGCGCTCGCTGACCCTATTGTTCGATCCCGAGCATGCGCTCGACGAGCGCATTGCGATGGAGCAATTCGCGACCTGATCGCCTCCCGTCACTTGCCTTTAAGGTGCGCTCCGCTATTTAGCCCGCGCGTCCCGGATCAGGTCCGGGACTGCTCCCCGGTAGCTCAGCGGTAGAGCGTTCGACTGTTAATCGAATGGTCGCCTGTTCGAATCAGGCCCGGGGAGCCATCTTCTTTATGCGGCAGACAAACGAAGCGGCCGGAC
>JBDTZJ010000170.1:0-3716 GCA_040005255.1 Sphingomicrobium sp. | reverse complement strand
GCGGGCAGCGCCACGCGTTCGTTTGCGATGGTGACGACCAGCAGCAGTTCGTTCACTTGCCCCTCCCCGCACCAACGGACTTCAGCGCCGTGAGAAGTCCCGCTCGATCGTAGCGATAGATGCTGAAGTCCTTCTTGTTCGCCGCCTCGGGCTCGGTGCGGAGCCAAATCGTCTTGTGGCTGGTGTCCTCGGGCAATTCCTCGCCGAGGCAGGCAATGACGACGTCCGCCCGTTCGTTCTCGGCGTCATCGACGACCCGATAGCCGGCGGCCTCAACCAGCGGGCGGAGCATGTTCTGCATCCACGGGTCCCAGTCCGGAATCAGGCAAACCAGCTGCTCCTGCGTGGACGCCGCCCCAGCGGCATGGTTGGAGAACAGCCAATGGGCGTCGACCAGCTCGGCCGGCTCATCGTTGACCAGCGAGACGCCGCTGATCTCGCCCGGCCGCTCCGATTGGATGATTTCGTGCTCGATCGCGGCAAAGTCGATTACCTCGGAGAAGGCGTAGCCGATCTCGTGAAGCCCATCGCTCAAGCGGAACAGCCGGACCTTGCCGTCGCCGACGTCCGCGGCGCTTGCGCCGGCAAGCGGCAGGATTGCCTCGCCAAGCTGGACGCGGAGTTGGCCCGCGGATTCCTTGACTGCCGATGCGGGCACCTCCTCGATGCGATCGACGACGGCGAGCCGCAGCGCGCGGCGACCGCCGTCGAGGCCGCGGAACAGGAGCACCGGCGTTGCTTTCGAGATCGTGGAGGCCGTGTCTTCGGCGATCCGCGCAGTGCGCTCCTGCGTTTCGAGCTTGATGCCTCCGACCGCCGCGATCCCGGCGGGATCGAACAGCAGGATCGGGCTGCCATCGTCGGCCAGCGTGGTTCCGGCATAGAGGCCAGTCGCCATGACCGCGGGGGCGGCGGGCTTCACCACCAGCTCCTCATGATCGTGGATGCGATCGACCGACAGTGCATAGACGTCGCCGCCGGCCGGGCGCAGCACGACAAGGGTGCGATCCTGCTCGTCGACCTGGCTGTCGAGCCCGAGCACCGTTGCAAGGCTGATCTCCGGCACGCGGCGGCCGCGAATGGTGGCGACGCCGGCGCCGCCGAGATGCTCCAGCGTGACACTCTCGCCATTGGCGCGCACGATCTCCTCGATCGCCGAGCGCGGGATCGCGAAATGCTGCCCCGCGATGGAGACGGTAAGGGCCGGGATGATGGTCAGCGTAAGCGGGACGCGCAGGGTCATGCGCGTACCCTCGCCGGGCTTGCTGTCGACGTCGACGATACCGCCGATCCGCTCCACGTTCGAGCGCACCACGTCCATGCCGACGCCGCGGCCGGAGATGGCGGTGACTTCCTTGGCGGTCGAGAGGCCCGCCTCAAAGACCAGCGCCAGCTGGTCGCGCGGACTAAGCTGCGCCGCGTCGTCCTTGCCGATCACCCCGTTGGCAATGGCCTTTTCGACCAGCTTCTTGCCATCGATGCCGCGGCCGTCGTCGTGGATGTCGATCAGGATCTGGTTGCCCGACTGCCGCGCGGAGACCGACAGCACGCCAATCTCGCGCTTGCCGGCCTTCAAGCGCTCGGCCGGCCTCTCGATGCCGTGGTCGACCGAATTGCGGATGATGTGGGTCAGCGGATCGCGGATCATCTCGATCATCTCGCGATCCAGCTCGACGTCGCCGCCCTCGATATCGACCAGAACCTGCTTGCCGAGCTCGGCCGAGAGGTCGCGGACCATCCGCGGCAGCCCGACGAACAAATTCTCAATGCGCTGCATGCGCGTGCGGGTGATCGCGTCGCGCATCTCGGCGATGATCGACGACAGCCGCTCGAACGCGCCGTCGACCGGCACGTCGCTGGCGGACTCGCGCAAGCGCCGGGCAAGCTCGTTGCGCGCCAGCACCATGTCGGAGACCGTGCTCATCACGCGGTCGAGCAGTTCGACCGACAGGCGGATCGTGCGCGGCGCCGACGCCGCCTTGGTCGCGGCTCCGGCGGCAGCGACAGCGGGCGTGGCAGCCCCTTCCGCGCCAGGTGCGAGCGCGTCGATCAAATGATTGTCGTCGCCCGTGGGCATGTCCTCGCCCGCTTCGATCGCGGCAACCATCTCGCTGATGCGGTCGATAATCGCGAGCACCGCGCTGACGAGGGTGCCGTCGGGGTGGCGGCGCCCGGCGCGCACATCGGCGAGCGCATCCTCCGCGGCGTGGCTCAAGGCCTCGAGCCGCGGAAATTCGAAGAAGCCGCAATTGCCCTTCACCGTGTGGACGAAGCGGAAAATGCTGTCGAGCCGTGCGCGGTCCTCGGGATGCGCCTCCCAGGCGACGATCTCGCCGCCCAGCGCTTCGAGCATTTCGCGGCATTCGGCTACGAAATCGGCAATCAGGTCGTCCATCGGCGAAATCGCCCCTCAGCGCTGGCTTTGGAGCCTTATGCCGGGCAGGAGTTAATGCTGCGTTAGCCCAAAAATCGGGTCAGCTCCGCGGCAGCCGCGCGCCGATCATGAGCGCCGCGCTTGACGGGTCCGACAGCTGGATCGATCCGCCCGTGTCGGTGATCAGATTATGCGCCAGCCACGCTGCCGCCGCGCGTGGCTCGACTGTGCCCGAGGCGCCATTGGCCAGCGTCTCGCGCAGCACCGGGTCGAGCAGGATCCGCGGACCCTCGGCGCGGACGGCAAGCTCGACTCCTTCGCCGCTCCGCTCTGCACCGACGTCCAGCCGTCCGCCGCGCACCAGCGCGTCGCCGCCGATCAGGGCGAGGTTGAGCAGGACCTTGACCGCGACCTTGGGCAGTTTGCTGTCGCTGACCACCCAGCCGAGCTCGATCCGCCGCTCGGGCCCGAACAGGCCCTCGAGCGCGGCTTCCGCCTCATGCGTATCGATCTCCTCACCGAACCCGCCGGCGGCGCCGAACGCCAACCGGAAGAACTTCAGCTTGTTGGCCGAGGCGCGGGCGCTCTCGGCGAGCAGCTCGAGGCACTTGTCGCGCATTTCCGGCTCGGTCTCGTCGGCGAGCAGCTCGATGCCGTTGTTGAGCGCGCCGACCGGCGACATGAGGTCGTGGCAAAGCCGCGAGCACAGCAAACTGGCGAGATCGACGGGGTTCATCGCAACCCGTTGATGGGGCAGAGTTTAATCTCGCGCAAGCTCCCGACGTTGAAGAGCCGGGGCCAAATTCCCATATCATCTAGGAAGATGGGGGGAATTCAGACGATCGACGTGCGCCTGGCGCCCGCCCATGCGGGGTGGCGCCTTGACCGCGCGCTTGCCGACGCCGTCCCGACCCTGTCGCGCGAACGCTTGAAAAATTTGATCCGCAGCGGAGCGGTCGAAGCCGAAGGCAAAGCCCTGCGCGATCCGGCCGTCAAGGTGCGCGGCGAGGAAGCTCTCCGCGTCGTCGTGCCCGAGCCGGTGCCGGCGCATAACTTGCCGCAGGACATCCCGCTCAAGGTCGTGTTCGAGGACGAGCATCTGCTGGTCGTCGACAAGCCCGCCGGCCTGGTGGTTCATCCGGCGGCGGGAAACCTCGACGGAACTTTGGTCAATGCGCTGCTCCACCATTGCGGCGGATCGCTTTCGGGAATCGGCGGCGTCGCCCGTCCGGGCATCGTCCACCGCATCGACAAGGACACGTCGGGGTTGCTGGTGGTCGCCAAGACCGATGTCGCGCACGAAGCGCTGGCCAAGCAATTCGCCGCGCACAGCGTCGAACGC
>JBDTZJ010000034.1:0-12566 GCA_040005255.1 Sphingomicrobium sp. | reverse complement strand
GCCGCCGCGAGCGCATCCTCGATCGGCTGGTCGCGGACGATCTGCCGCTCGATCTCGCGCCGCTCGCTCAGGTTCGGCGCCGCCGCCTGCATGATCCCGTCGACGAACAGCCGCAGCCCGGTTTCGGTCGGGATTCGCCCGGCGGAGGTATGCGGATGGGTGAGCAGCCCGCGCTCCTCGAGTTCCTGCATCACGCCGCGAATCGAGGCCGGCGACAGGCTGACGCTGCCGGTGAGCGTCTTGGAGCCGATCGGCAGCCCGCGCTCGAGATAGGCGTCGACCACGAGGCCGAAAATCTCGCGCATGCGGTCGGTTAGTTCGCCGATCGGTTGGATCATGACATCCATCTAGGATTGGCCGCTCTGCCGGTCTAGGGACACGCCCGCACCAGTATCAGGAGAATGCCAGAATGCGCCCGTCCGGACGCGCCCCCGACCAGATGCGTGAATTGACGTTCGAGGCAGGCTTCACCCGCCATGCGGAGGGCTCGTGCCTCGTCAGCTTTGGCGACACGCGCGTCCTGTGCACCGCCAGCGTCGAGGAAAAGGTGCCCCCGTTCCTTCGCGGCAAGGCGCAGGGCTGGGTCACGGCGGAATATGGCATGCTCCCCCGGGCCACGCACACGCGCGGCAGCCGCGAGGCGGCCAAGGGCAAGCAGTCGGGCCGGACGCAGGAGATCCAGCGGCTGATCGGGCGTTCGCTGCGGGCGGTGGTCGACCTCCGCGCGCTCGGCGAACGGCAGGTGACCGTCGACTGCGACGTGATCCAGGCCGACGGCGGCACGCGCACCGCGTCGATCTCCGGCGGTTGGGTCGCGCTCCGCATTGCCATCGACAAGCTGCTGGTATCCAAAGCGATTACCGTCGATCCCATCCGCACGCAGGTCGCTGGGGTGAGCTGCGGCATCCATCAGGGAACGGCTGTGCTCGACCTCGACTATGACGAGGATTCAACCGCCGGAAGCGACGGCAACTTCGTCCTGACCGCGGACGGCGCGATCGTCGAAGCGCAGCTGACCGCCGAGGGCGAGACCTTCGACGAAGAGGGCCTTTTGCGGCTTCTGCGCCTCGCCCGCATCGGTTGCTCGGAGATCTTCGCCGCCCAGCTGAAGGCGACCGGCCGGTGAGGCCGATCGGCGACATGCTGGTCATCGCCACGCATAATCCGGGCAAGCTGCGCGAGATTGCCGCCCTGATCAAGCCGCTGGGCATTGCCTGCGTCGGGGCGGAGGAGCTTGGCCTTCCCGAGCCCGAGGAGATCGGGAACACGTTCGCCGACAACGCCGACCTCAAGGCCCGCGAGGCGGCGGACTTGAGCGGTCTACCGGCCCTGGCCGACGACAGCGGTCTGTGTGTCGACGCGCTTCACGGCCGTCCCGGCATCTTCTCGGCGCGCTGGGCCGAGGACGAGGACGGGACGCGCGACTGGATGCGCGCGATGGACCGCGTCTGGCGCGAAGCGCAGGCGACCGAGCCCGACGCGCCTCCTGCGGCCCATTTCGTCTGCGCGCTGGCGATCGCCTGGCCAAACGACGGCCAGGCCGAGACCTTCGAGGGCCGCGTCGACGGCACATTGGTGTGGCCGCCGCGCGGCGACAAGGGGTTCGGCTACGACCCGATCTTCCTGCCGGTCTGTTACGACGAGACGTTCGGCGAGCTCGATCCCGAGCTCAAGCATAAGATCAGCCATCGCGCGGACGCGTTCCGCAAGCTCATGGCGGCGCTCAGCGAATGAGCGCGGAGCCGCTCGCGCTTTACGTCCACTGGCCGTTTTGCGTCAGCAAGTGCCCTTATTGCGACTTCAACAGCCACGTCCGGGCGACGATCAACCAGGATGCATGGCGAGAAGCGCTCCTCGCCGACCTCGTGCACGAAGCGCGGCTGCTATCCGGGCGGCAACTGACCTCCATATTCTTCGGCGGCGGGACTCCGTCGCTGATGGAGCCTGCGACGGTTGCCGCGGTCATCGACGCGGCGTCGGCGCACTGGGCGGCCGCACACGACATCGAGATCACGCTCGAGGCGAATCCCAACTCCGTGGAGGCCGCTAGCTTCGCCGACCTGGCGAACGCGGGCGTCAATCGCGTGTCGCTCGGCCTGCAGAGCCTCGACGACCGTGCGCTGGCCTTCCTCGGACGCGCCCATTCCGCACGCGAAGGATTTGCCGCGCTACAAACGGCACAGAAGAATTTCCGCCGCGTGACCTTCGACCTGATCTACGCGCTTCCCGGCGATACCGAGGATAGCTGGTCGGCGACGCTCGCCCAGGCGCTGTCGCTCGGCACCAGCCACCTCTCGCTCTATCAGCTGACGATTGAGCCCGGCACGCGCTTCGCCAGCATGGCTGCGCGCCGTGAGTTCGATCCGCTCGACAGCGACGCGGCGGCCGCGCTTTACGAGCTGACCGACGCCATGACGTCCACCGCCGGAATGCCGGCCTATGAGATCAGCAATCATGCGCGCGCGGGCCGGGAGAGCCGCCACAACCTCACCTATTGGCGCTATGGCGATTATGCCGGGATCGGCCCCGGCGCGCACGGCCGGCGCCTGGGGCACCGCACCGTCCGCCATAAAAAGCCGGAAAACTTCCTCTCCGCACTCGCCCGCAACGGCCACGGCATCGCCGAGGAGGCCCGCCTTTCAGCCGTAGAGGCAGCGGACGAAGCCCTGGTCATGGGCCTACGGCTGCGCGAGGGCATCGACGCGAAAGGCATCGCTGAGCGGTTCGGTTTGCCCAGCATCGTCGACTGGGACCGCGTCGACCGGTTGGTTAGTTCGGGACACCTGAGCCGCGAGCGGACACGCATCGCGCTCACGGCGCGGGGCCGTCTGTTGCTCGATCATATCCTCGGCGCGATTGCGGCTGTCGCGGAACCTATGGCTTTGGCGGTTGGCTAGGCGCCGAAGCGGGGATCGGCGCGGGCGTCGCTCTCGACGCCGCGGGAGCCGCCGGCTTGGGGGTGTCCATGCTGGCCATGTACTTATAATTGTCGGCCGGCGTCGCGACATAGTCCTCGACGGTCATGTTCGCGTCGCTAGCCGCGTCCTTCCGACTCATCCCGTTCTTGACGCGAAACGCGACCAACGCTTCCTTGAGCGCGCCCATCTGGGTGGTGCAGGCGCTGCGCAAATAGGCCTCGATGCCGTCGCCTGGGACTTTCTCGCTCTTGGCTTTACTCGCGGCTTCGCGAAGGCAACCGCGAAACGCGCCCGTCGGCGCGCTGATCGACGCTTGAAGCGCCGTTAGGTTGATCGCGGACGCAATTACGAATGCAATCATCGCCTCTCTCCCAAGGACAATGAACATTCGCAAGATGACTCTTTTTTGCTTGAATTGGAAGAGTTTAATCGACTGCTGATGGAAAAACCCCTGCCCCCCGGATTGCATATCGTCGCGACGCCGATCGGGAATCTTGGCGACCTTAGTCCACGCGCCGCGGACACGCTGCGCAATGCCGACCGGATCCTCGCCGAGGACACGAGGGTCACGGCCAAGCTGCTCGCGCATATTGGCGCCAAGGTGCCCATGACCCGCTATGACGATCATTCGAGCGAGGCCGAGCGCGACAGAATAATCGGCAGGCTGGCCGAGGAGGCGATCGTGCTGGTCAGCGATGCCGGCACGCCGCTCATCTCCGACCCCGGTTACAAGCTGGTCAAGGCGGCGCGTGCGGCGGGATACGCAGTGCATACCGTGCCGGGTCCATCGGCAGCGATCGCGGCCCTAACACTCGCGGGCTTGCCGACCGATCGCTTCCTGTTCCTCGGATTCCTGCCGGCCAAGGCCAAGGCGCGCGCCGATGCGATCGGGGAAATTGGCGGCGTACGCGCCAGCCTGGTGCTCTACGAAAGCGGGCCGCGGCTCGGGGATACGCTGGCCGCGCTTGCCGAGGTGCTCGGGGAGCGCGACGCGGCGGTCGCGCGGGAAATCAGCAAGCTTCACGAGGAATGCGTGACCGGGACGCTTGCCGAGCTTGCCGAGCGCTACGCGGACGCGGCGCCAAAGGGCGAGATCGTGATCGTCGTCGGGCCGCCGGGCGAAGCGGCTCCAGCAGGCGATGACGAGCTTGATGCTGCGCTCGACGAAGCGCTTGCCCGGCTTTCACCATCGCGCGCCGCGGCCGAGGTCGCTGAGCGGCTCAAGGTGCCGCGCAAGCGCGCCTATGCCCGCGCGCTCGAGCGAGCCAAGTGAACCGCGAGGCGGCGGAAAAGCGCGGGCGCGGCGCCGAGACGCTCGGCTGCTGGTACCTTCGCCTGCATGGCTGGCGGATCCTCGCCCGGCGCGCACGCGTCCCCGGCGGCGAGGTCGACATCGTTGCCCGCCGCGGACGCACCCTCGCCTTCGTCGAGGTCAAGGCGCGGGCGAGCGAGGACGCGGCCGCATTCGCGCTCGACGACTGGCGGCTGCGCCGCGTGGTCGTCGCGGCCGAGCGGCTCGCTCCACGCTACATGCGCGACCGCGACGACGTCAGGATCGACGCCTTGTTCATCGTGCCCCGGCGCTGGCCGAGGCATCTCGCCAACGTCTGGCAAGGGTGACAGCCGTTTTCAGCCTCACTAGAGCCGCCCCATGAGCCTGCGCGTCGCCGTCCAGATGGATCCGCTCGAGAGCATCAACATTGCGGGCGATTCGACTTTCGCCATCATGCTCAAAGCGCAAGAGCTCGGGCACAAGCTCTATCACTATCTTGCCGAGGACCTGACCTACAGCGACGGCCGGCTCTACGCCGGGGCCCATGAGGTCAGCGTCCAGGCGGTTCCCGGCGATCATTTCCGCCGCGGCGACTTCGCCATCCTCGATCTCGGCAAGGACGTCGACGTCGTCCTCATGCGGCAGGACCCGCCGTTCGACCTCGGCTACATCACCGCGACGCACCTGCTTGAGCGGATCCAAAACGAAACCTTGGTGGTCAACGATCCGGCCGCCGTCCGCAATGCGCCCGAGAAGGTCTGGGTGCTCGACTTCGCGCGGTTCATGCCCCCGACGATGCTGACCCGCTCGCTCAGCGCCTCGCGACACTTCCTTGCCGAGCACGGCGACTGTGTCCTCAAGCCGCTCCACGGCAATGCCGGCAAAGCGGTGTTCAAGATCGGTCGCGACGGCGCCAACCTCGCCGCCTTGCTGGAGCTGTTCAATGCGACATACCGCGAGCCCCACGTCCTCCAGGCCTTCGTTCCCGAGGTCGCGGAGGGCGACAAGCGGATCATCCTCGTCGATGGCGAGGTGACCGGAGCGATCAACCGCAAGCCCGCGACCGGCGAAATCCGTTCCAACCTCGCCGCGGGCGGGACCGCGGAAGCCAGCGACCTCACGCAGACGGAGGCGGAGATCTGCGCCGCGCTTGGACCCGAACTCAAGCGTCGCGGCCTTTTGTTCGTCGGCATCGACGTCATCGGCGGGCGCTGGCTCACCGAGATCAACGTGACATCGCCAACGGGGATCGTCGCCGTCGACAAGTTCAACGGGACGGACACGCCGGGACTGATCTGGCAAGCGATCGAACGCCGAGTGCACAAGTAGGTCCATTTCGGACTTCGCGTCCGATGGAGCGCGCGCAAGCTATTCATCCAAAACGGTTATTTAGCATTGGCTTTACCGATCGCGTTTATTTCGGTGCCTGTCGCGGCTCGGCGGGTCCCCACTATCCGGCGCGCCGCGACAAATGCTACCTTCCTAAGAGGCCGCGCGTCTTGCGGTACCACGGAGGTCTGGAAGCCGCCGGTTGTGATCCGGCGCTTCCAGACCTCAATTCACGCTCGGGGATGGGCGTGCCGGTAGACGTCCAGCAGCCGCGCCGCATCCACCGCCGTATAGATCTGCGTCGAGGACAAGCTCGCATGGCCGAGCAGTTCCTGCAGCGCCCGCAAATCGACACCACCTGCCAGCAGATGCGTCGCAAAGCTGTGGCGCAGCGCGTGCGGCGTTAGCGTGTCGGGCAGCCCGAGGCGGCGCCTCGCGGCCGCAACCGCGCGGCGCACCAGGTCCGCGTTGAGCGGCCCTCCTCTGGCGCCGACGAACAGCGGCACTGCCCCGCGCAGCGGATAGGGACACTGCCGAGCATATTCCTCGATCGCTTCGCGGACCGCGGGCACCACCGGCACGACCCGCGTCTTCGACCTCTTGCCGGTGACCCTGAGCGTCGAGCCGATCGGCAGCACGTCCGCGGTCAGCGACAGTGCCTCCGCGACACGCAGCCCTGCGCCGTAGAGCAGCAACAGGATCGCCAAGTCGCGCGCACCGACCCACGGAGCGCTCGCGGCCGCGGCGGCATTCTCGGCAAGCTCGACGGCATCGTCCGGCGCTGCGGGGCGCGGCAAGGTGCGCGGGCGCTTCGGCGCCCGGGTGCGGGGGATCTGCGCCACGCTTCCCTGCTGCTCGGCCGCATATTTGAGGAATGCGCGAACTCCCGAAAGTTCACGCGCCGCCGATGAGGGGCCGAGCCCGCCGGCGCGCCGGTCGGCGAGGAAGGCGCGAAGGTCGCTCGCGGCGATGTTCGTTAGCTCCGCGGGGCTGATCGCCTCGCCGCGGTGGCGGCCGAGGAACTGGATGAAGCGGTGTGCAGTGGCTGCGTACGCCCGAACCGTATGCGCTGAGCGGCGGCGGTCGTGCTGAAGATAGGAGGACCAGCGCGCAACAAGCTCGCGCGCCGGATGGTCTAAGCTTGAGGGATCGTCAGCCACTTGCGGATCATAGCCGCAAGGCTCTTCCCGAGGAACATCAGCAATTCGGAGCCGTGGCGGGCATCAAGGCTGAGGTCGGCGCGCTGGCCGAGCGCGAGCAGGCCGCACGGCAATGGCGGATCGGAGTCGATCCGGATCAGCGCCTCGGCGCGGATCAGGTCGCAAGCCGGGCCGAACAAAGGATGGCCGCGCTCGACGGCCCGCATCTCGACCCCCCGCACCTGCTCGATCGTCCGACGCAGGATGGCCGGGTCGACCAGCTGGACGCCGCTGCCGTCGTCGCGGAAGCCCTGCGCGCCCACGATCAGCGACAGCGCGACCGCGTCGATGCCGAGGATCAGAGGCCACTCCTGGGTGACGACGTGAAGCAGCGCTTCGACGCTCTCCGCGTCGATCGCGGCAAGCACCGCCTCGTGGATCGAGTTGACCGCGCCTGAATGGCCGCGGGCAAAGGCGATGAGGTCCTCATTCGCCTCCTCGACCACGCCGAGCCGCTGGCGCAGATGCGCCACCGCCCGTTCCTCGAAGGGGATCACCGTCGCCATTTCGCGCGGGAGGATACGCTCCGAGCGGTTAATTTCCTACAAGCGCCCCGAGGTGCGTGGCGGCTGTGCACAAAACAAAGGCGGCGGCGCCTTGTGGGCACCGCCGCCAGTGTCTCAAACGAGATGCGCGATTAAGCGAGCTTGTTCGACACGTTGTTGAACGTCGTGTTCAGCTTGTTGCCGATCTGCTGCATGGCAGCAATCGCGGCAACGGCAATGAGAGCGCAGATCAGGCCGTACTCGATCGCGGTCGCACCCTTCGTATTTTTAATCAGCTTGAGAAACTTGATCATGGTGTTCGCTCCTGGGTTCCAAGCAGTGACGGCAAGCCGTCGCTGACCCTGCACTGTCCTCTGGCAGGATGCCCGGAATTTACCGCCGGACCGGTTGAGGAAGTGTTACGGCTGAAGGTTGCGCAAAGGTTAATGCGCAAAGGTCAAGTCATTGACCTTCAAGCGATTTTTTGGCCCGTGGATTGCCAATCTTTAAGGAAAGAGGCGATCCCCGCGTCGGTCAGCGGGTGCTTGAACAATTGCCAGATGATCTTAGGCGGAGCGGTCATCACGTCGGCACCGATCTTCGCCGCTTCGACCACATGCACCGGGTGGCGGACGCTCGCCACCAGGATCTCGGTCCCGAAGTCGTAATTGTCATAGATCAGACGGATGTCGGCTATCAGCGCCATGCCGTCGAACCCGACATCGTCATGCCGCCCGACGAACGGCGAGATGAAAGTCGCGCCGGCCTTGGCAGCGAGCAGCGCCTGGGCGGCCGAAAAGCACAGGGTGACATTCACCATCGTGCCGTCGCCGGTGAGCGCCTTGCAGGCGCGCAGCCCGTCGGGCGTAAGCGGCACCTTGACCGCGATATTGTCGGCGATCTTCCGCAGCACCGCGGCCTCGCGCATCATCCCGTCGAAATCGAGGGCGACCACTTCGGCCGACACCGGGCCCTTCACAACGCCGGCGATCTCCCGCACCACCTCGAGGAAGTCGCGGCCCGACTTGTGGACGAGGCTCGGGTTGGTCGTCACGCCGTCGAGCAGTCCGGTCTCGGCCAGCTCGCGAATTTCGGCGATTTCGGCAGTGTCGGCGAAGAATTTCATGGAATTTGCTTGTGCCCCGGCTTTGGTGGATTGGCCGGCCAATAGCCGGTGGGACGCGCTGCGTCATCCGATTCGGGAGGCACACATGAGCGAGCATGTACGGGTCGAACGGGGCGGCGGCGTGCTGGCCATCATTCTCGCGAGGCCGGAGCGCCGCAACGCGATCACCGTCGCCATGTATGCGGCGCTAGCGGACGCGATCTCGGTGGCCTTCGAGGATGGCGAGACGCGGCTGATCACTATCCGCGGAGAGGGCCAGGACTTCGCCGCCGGCAATGACCTTGCCGACTTCCTCGATGCGGCGCCGCGCAACGAGGAAGTCCCGGTGTGGCGACTGCTTCGGGCATTAGCCGAATGCGAGCTTCCGATCGTCGCCGCGGTTCACGGCAATTGCGTCGGGATCGGCACCACCATGCTGCTGCATTGCGACCTGGTGATCGCCGACGACAGCGCGCGCTTTTCAATGCCGTTCGTCGACCTTGGCCTCGTTCCCGAGGCGGCGAGCTCGCTGCTGTTCCCGCGCCTCGCCGGCCGCCGCCGCGCCGCGCGCTACCTGCTGCTTGCAGAGGCTTTTGGGCCGGATGAGGCGCAGGCGATCGGCCTCGTTAGTCACCGGGCGCAGCCGGGCGCGCTCGACACGAAACTTCGGGAAGTCGTGACGGCGCTACTGTCCAAGCCACCGGAGGCTCTGCGGCTGACGCAGAGGCTGCTGCGCACCGGTACCCAGGACGAAATCCTTCAGCGGATGAAGCTTGAAAGCACGATGTTCGCCGAGCGGCTCGATTCAGCCGAGGTGAAGGACGCGATTGCGGCCTTTTTCGCTAAGCGGAAGCCGAGCTGAGACTTAGCTAGATGCGACCCAAACGCGCTTGGAGCGGGCAACAGTGATCGTCGGCCCAGGACTCAGGAGCAAGTCTGTCGGCTGCGTGTAGTGCACCGTCAGATCATAATAACTGCCGGTTCCGTCGGTACCCGATGTCGGGTCGTCTACGGTGAAGGTCCCAGGTCCGATTCCATAGACGCTGTTCTGGATCTTCGTCTTGACGGTGGAGGCAGCGGGCGCGCTGCACCCGAGCGCCGTCGGACTGACGCAAAGAGTCGCGTAGCGCGCGCCTTCGCCGAGCGCCTGTTGAATGCCGGCAAGCGCACGATAGACTTGGGCAAGCTGGACGAACATCCACAGCATCACGACGAAAATCGGCAGAGCGAACGCCATCTCGATGATGGCCACCCCCTGTTCGTCGCGGCGGAGACGATAAGCGATCTTCATTCCGTCCTCATCCCTGCGGTTGCCGACAGGTGGTAGGTCCCGTCGCCGCTGGTGAAGCTCGCGAAGTGGACCGGGAACATCGGCGTATATTTGTCCGTCAGCGCGATCTCGACATAGCGCGCTTCCTTCACCGTGCCCGTTCCACAGACGTAGGAGTCGAACGTCGTCGTGCTCGTCGAGGTCTGGGCGGTCATCGTACCGCCGGCGTCGTAGCACTCCAGCCGCCACGTGATCGTCACGTCGCTCAACGTGATCGGGCTGGTCTTGCAGGTGCCGTTGGTATTCAGCCCGTTGACCTGGCACAGGGCTTCATTCGCCAGCGTATCTTCGACCGTATCGACGTCGGTCGTCTGCATGATCTTCTCGATCGCGCGATGGGCGCCCTGCTCCAGCGCAAGCTTGCGGCTGTAGGCGTTGCTCATGTCGACGACGCCGATGACTGTCAGGGCGAGTATCGGAGCGATCAGCGCCAGCTCGATCACTGCGGCGCCGCGCGCATCGGCGCGCAGGTTGGTGAACGACTGGCGGATCATGCGACCAACCTCACCATCCGCGTGGCCCCACCACCCGGGAGACCGGCATAGGCGCAGTCGCTCATGCTCTTGAATTTGTTCGTGGTCGTGTTGTTGCCGGTGAATTGCACCCGCCGCGCGACGAACATCGTGCACTGGGCGGCAGTGGTTCCCGTTCCATTGTAATCCAGCTGCTGGCTCGGGAAATACAATGCGCCGGTGATGATCGATGCATCGTTGCCGTTCACCTTGTTCGAAGGGCTGCTGTCCGTCGCCCGTCGGTCCTGGTAGATCGCGATGCCAGCGAAGGTGCCGGTCGTCGGCGCGGTCAGGTTGATGTTGGAACCGGCGTTGGCGCTGAACTTTCCGATGGTCGCGTTTGTAGCGGTGCTGCTATTCGTCAGCACGAGCGCGCAGCCGGTGCAGCTCAAATTCCCTTGGACATTGGCATCGCCGCCGTTGATGTAGACCGGGCCGAAGCCGGACGGCACGGTCAGCGTGGTATTCGAACCGACCGACATCGAGGTCCAGCAATTGGCTGCATTGCCGTTGGCATCCACGGCCGCGGACATATTGGTCGACGAAGTGAGCGCGTCATTGACCCAGGTCGTGACCGTCCCGCTGCCTTTACCGCCGCTTGTCACCCAGTGTCCCGCACACTTCATGTCGCTCGGATTCGGAGTGACGCCAGCAAATGGATCGGCAAGCGCCGGCGAATAGGGCCGATACGCCTGGACGTTCCAATTGTTCGACGCCTGGATGCCGCCAACGCCGGCGACCGCTTGGGCTGTGACACTCGAGCTGCCGCCGGCAAGAGCCGTGTTGGTCGCCGGGGAATTCGAATACATGACGCAGTCCGGCATGTAGATCCCGGCGTTGCCGTTGTTCTTAATCCCCCAACTGCTGCCGTTGATCTCGAGCGCCTGGACGCAAGCATCGCCGGCCGACGGAACGCTTGCCGCGGTCGCGTTGGCGACAATGATCGGTGCCGCGCTCATGAACAGAGAGCTGAAGGGAAGCGACTGTTGGATTGCCAGCGTGACCTGGACCTGGTTGATCGAGACACCCGAATTGGCCGGGAAGGTGACCTGGGGGTAACCGGACTTGAGGCCCATCCAGGTATGCTGATTCAGCGTGAGATCATGGGTCACCGTGGCCGACACCGTAGACGTCCCGCCATTCGTGGCCACTCGTTCGTACACGCCCGCGATCGCGGCGGAGTCGGCCGCCCGCTGCAGCTGGCGTTTCCATAGCGTCCACTCGATGGTGTCCGTCGCAAGGCCCGCGCAGCCGATCACCATCGGCATCGCGGCGCAGGCGATCGCCAGCACGTTGCCGCGGCGATCCTTAAACAACCTCCGGAAGAACCCGATCATCAACCCACCCCTGTGCGGTCGTTTGGCTTTGGAAACCGGTCCTAGTCTCAACAGGGTGAGTGAACCGTTGAAGCCCATGGTTAATATCGTTCACTCTTGGACCTGCCGTCGCGGGTTTGTTCTGAGCTGTCTCGCGTTGAGACATGTATCCAGCGGGACCTGGAAACGGTGATCGGGTGAACTGCGACGTCTTGTTTCGCTGTGTCTTACAACTATAATACAGCTTGATGATCCTTGGCGTTGACCGGTCCGGCACCGCGCCGCACAAAGGATGAGAAAGGATTGAGCATGGCGACCCAACCTCCAGCGGACACAGCGACGAGCACCGCGACGAAGCTCAAGCTCGACCCGCCGGACGCGCTTCAGCCGGTCGCGCCGGCCGAAGCGGCGGGCCTTGTGCCGCTGAAGACGGAGGAAACGACCGAACTGGACAAGCGTGTCGGCCAGTTCGTCGACGAGCTCGCCAAGCTCGATTCCAACAGCCCGGAATTCGGCAAGAAGGTCGACCAGTTGACCGCCATGGGCCGCAAGGAGATCGCCGAGGCCGCCGGCGCGTCGAACCGCTTCCTCGATCGGCCCGTCAAGGCGATCGACAAGGACAGCGGCATCGGCGCCGACCTGACCGAGCTTCGCCGCACCGTCGAAGCGCTGGATCCCAAAGGCGCCACCAAGACGCGCAAGATCCTGGGCATCATCCCGTTCGGCAATCGGGTCGACCGCTATTTCGACAAATACCGCAGCTCACAAACGCACATCTCCCAGATCCTCAGCAGCCTCGGGAACGGCAAGGACGAGCTGTTGATGGACAATGCCGCGATCGACACCGAGCGCGCGAACTTGTGGAAGACGATGCACAAGCTCGAGCAGATGGTCCACATCTCGAAGACGCTCGACCAGCGCCTCGAGGACAAGGCCAATGAGCTCGACGCGACCGATCCGGCCAAGGCCAAGGCGATCCGCGAGACGGCTTTATTCTATACCCGTCAGCGCACCACCGACCTGCTGACGCAAATGGCGGTCACCGTGCAGGGCTATCTCGCGCTCGACCTCGTCAAGAAGAACAATGTCGAGCTGGTGA
>JBDTZJ010000033.1:0-12681 GCA_040005255.1 Sphingomicrobium sp. | reverse complement strand
TCGTCATTACGGCGACCAAGCGCGAGGAGCGCCTTCAGAACGTCCCGCAAAGCGTAATTGCAATCGGCACCAGGCGGCTAGACCAGCTCAATATCTCGAATTTCGAAGAATATACGAAGCAGCTGCCCTCGGTCAGCTACAACTTCGCGCAATCTGGCGGCACTGTCGTCTACATGCGCGGCGTCGCCACCGGCGGCGACGGCAATCACTCCGGCGCATTGCCGTCGGTCGGCGTCTATCTTGACGAGCAACCGGTGACGACGATCGGCGGGGCGCTCGACGTCCACATCTACGACATCGCCCGGATTGAAAGCCTCGCCGGGCCGCAGGGCACGCTTTACGGCGCGTCGAGCGAGGCCGGCACGATCCGGATCATCACCAACAAACCCGACCTCAACGCGACCTATGGGCGGGTCGACGGCGAGCTCAACACGGTCGATCACGGCGGGGTGGGCGGCAAGCTCGAAGGCATGATCAACCTGCCGGTGGCTAACCGCATCGCGTTCCGCGGCGTGGCATTCTATCAAAAGGATGCCGGGTACATCGACAACGTGCCCGCAACGCGGACCTATTGCGGCACGCCGGTGCTGGGGCCCAACCCTGATCCGCCTCCTGCACAAATCATCGTTGGCTGCATCCACAACGGGATCACGGTCAACAACGCAGCATTCGTCCGCAACGACATCAATAAGGTGACGAATTACGGCGGGCGCGCGGCGCTCAAGATCGACCTCGACGATAACTGGACCGTCACTCCGACGATCATGCATCAATATTACAAGCAGGACGGATTTTTCGCGTTCGATCCACTACTCGGCGATCTGAAAGATTCCCGCTTCCGCAACGAATATCGCAAGCAAAGCTTTACGCAGGCCGCGCTGACTGTCGAGGGTAAGATCTGGGATTTCGACCTGACTTACGCCGGCGCCTATTTAAATCATCCGACTTACTCGCTCGGCGACTACACAGACTACACCGACGCCTACGACGCGTATTATACCTATTGTGGCGGTCTCGCGAATTGTAAGAACTACGTCGATGCGGCGGGCAATACGATCGACCCCCGTCAGTACATCCGCGGCAGCGAGCACTTCAAAAAATTGAGCCAGGAGTTGCGGCTTGCGACGCCGAAGGAATGGCCGTTCCGGGCGATCCTCGGCGCTTTCTATCAGCGCCAGACCAACCACATCTATCAGAATTACCTAGTCGACAATCTCGGTCGACAAGTCTCGGTGAATGGTTGGCCAGGAACAATCTGGCTGACGCTCCAAGACCGCAAGGACAAGGACTATGCGGTGTTCGGGGAGGCGGAATATGATTTGACCCCGCAGGTCACGCTGATCGCGGGCGGCCGCTACTACAAGTTCGACAACACGCTGATCGGTTTCAATGGCATGGGGCAGAACAACCCCATAGATACGACCCTGGGTTACAACCGCTGCCTCACCGTCAATGGCCTACAGCTTAGGAACGACATGACCAGCGCCTTGATCAGCGGCGGCGTTCCGGGAACGCCCTGCACTAATGTCGGGCAGGTGGTGAACGGGAAGCTCGAGCCGAAGCGGAGCGAGGGCACCGGCTTCACCCATCGCCTGAGTATCAGGTACAAACCGGCTAAGGACCTGATGTTCTACGCGACCTGGTCACGCGGCTTCCGTCCCGGCGGCATTAACCGCCAGCCGACGGCGCCAGCCTACTCGCCCGACTATCTCTACAATCTCGAAGCGGGCTGGAAGACTTCATTTGGCCCGCTGACCTGGAATGGCGCCATCTACCACCAGATCTGGAAAGGTTTCCAATTTGCCTTCCTTGGAGCCCAAAGCCTGACCGTCATTCAAAATGGCCGCGATGCGACGATAAACGGCATCGAATCCGATATCTCCTACACCGCTCACGGCCTCTCGCTGACGGCAGCGGCGTCCTACACCGACGCCAAGACCAAGGGCGCCATCTGCCACTCGTCGGTCGATACGACGGCCGATTGTTCAGCTGTGATTGACGGTGACCAGGATTACATCATCACTCCATCAGGAACTCGCCTGCCGATCACGCCGAAGTTCAAGGGCACCGCGACCGCGCGCTACAGCTGGCAAGCCGGCGCCGGGAAGGCTCACGTCCAGGGCAGCATCGTCTACCAGGGGTCGGCCGGCGTCGACGTGAGGCAGGACCCATTCGGCGACGGCTTCAACCCGAACAGCCTCTTCGGCCGGGTCAAGGCATCCACGCTGGTCGACCTGTTCGCCGGCTACGATTGGCGCGACTACAGCTTAGAATTGTTCACTACGAACGTCTTCGACGAGCGCAATCAGCTAGCCCGCTTCACCGCGTGCGGTAACTGTACGCGACTCCACATCATCCCCGGGCGGCCGCGGACGTTTGGGGTGCGCGTCGGAGCCAAGTTCTAGGCTGAACACGCCAGCCGTTCGGCGGTTGAGCATTGGATGAACGGTCAGAAGCAGCCGCGCGAGCATTGGCGCTTCATCGCTGCGGTTCTCGCGCTCGCCGGCATCTGGCTGGTCATGCTGCTTGCTGGCGGCGGCGCGGTTGATCGCACGATCTACAAGGCGCTTTACGTTGGCGGCAGGCCGATCCTGCTTGCCATCGCACGAGGATTCACAGCGCTTGGCGAGCCGACCTTGCTCATCGGCGCTGGGGCGCTTGTTGCCATTGGGCTGTGGCGCGCCGGGCGGGCCCGCCTGGCCTTGGCTCTGATGCTCGTCATTATAACGGGGCGGGCAATGAGCGAGGCGCAGAAATATTGGGTCGCGCGGGTCCGCCCGGATCTCGAGCCGCATCTCGTGGTCGTGAAGACCAGCAGCTTCCCCAGCGGCCATGCGACCAGTTCGATGATCTTCTACCTTTCGCTTGCACTTGCATTGACCGCGCATAGCCGCCGGCGCTTCGCGGCTGCCGCCGGCGCAATCCTGCTGACCCTCCTGATCGGCACCAGCCGGGTGATGCTCGGCGTCCACTGGCCGAGCGACGTGATTGGCGGGTGGGCGTTCGGGATGCTGTGGGTGTTGCTGACACTGCGGCCCGCGGAGCGCTTGCTCAGGGCTGATTCCGAAATGGACGGAACTGCGCTATGGTGGCGCGGGGCATAAGGGGAGGGATCGAATGACCAGACCGATCACGATGATTGCGGCGCTGATTTTCTTCGGCGTTGCGTTGCTGCACGTATACCGCCTGTTTGTTCAGTTTCAGATCGTGATCGGGAGCCACACGATCCCGATGTGGTGGAGCTATTTCGGCGTCGTCATTCCGGCGCTGCTGGCGATCCTGCTGCTGCGGGAAAGCCGGGCACCCTAGCGCCTACACGTTGAAGCGGAACAGCAACACGTCGCCGTCCTTGACGACGTAATCCTTGCCTTCGGAGCGAAGCTTGCCCGCGTCGCGCGCGCCGGCTTCACCGCCCAACCTGACGAAATCGTCGTAGGCGATCGTCTCGGCGCGGATGAATCCGCGTTCGAAGTCGGTGTGGATCTCGCCGGCCGCCTCGGGTGCCTTCGCGCCCCTGTGCACGGTCCAGGCGCGCGCTTCCTTGGGACCGGCGGTGTAAAAGGTGATGAGCCCAAGTAGCTTGTAAGCGGCGTGGATCATCCGATTGAGGCCGGTCTCGTGGAGGTCGAGGTCGACGAGAAAGGCCGCGCGATCGTCCGCAGGCAGGGTCGCGATTTCCGCCTCGATCGCAGCCGAAATCACGACCGCCTCGGCGCCTTCTGATCTGGCTTTTTCGAACACTTTCTCGCTCAGCGCATTGCCCGTGGCGGCTTCCCCTTCGTCGACATTGCAGACGTAGAGCACCGGCTTGGCGGTCAGCAGCTGCGCGCGCTGGAGCGCTTTCTGCTCCTCGGCGTCCTTGGGCCGGACGAGCCGCGCGGGCTTAGAGGCGCGCAACAGCTCGAGTGCCTCGCTGAGCACCGAGGCTTCGATCTTGGCCTCCTTGTCGCCCTGCTGCGCCTTCTTGATGAGGTTGGGCACGCGCCGCTCGAGGCTGTCGAGATCGGCGAGCATCAGCTCGGTCTCGACCGTCTCCGCATCGGCGATGGGGTCGATGCGGCCCTCGACGTGAGTCACATCACCCCCTTCGAAGCAGCGCAGCACGTGGACGATCGCGTCGACCTCGCGGATGTTGGCGAGGAATTGGTTGCCGAGGCCCTCGCCCTGGCTCGCACCGCGGACCAGGCCGGCGATGTCGACGAACTCGATCTGGGTCTCGATTTCCTGCGCCGAGGCCGCGATTTCACGGATCTTGTCCAGGCGCTCGTCGGGCACTGCAACGCGGCCCACATTGGGTTCGATCGTGCAGAACGGGTAGTTCGCCGCCTGCGCCGCGGCGGTTTCGGTCAAGGCATTGAAAAGCGTCGATTTGCCTACGTTCGGCAGGCCGACAATGCCGCAGCGGAAGCCCATGGTTTTCTCTAATAGGTGAGGGGAGTTGGCGCCCTTTAGGCGAAGTTGAACGAAATGCTCAACCGCTCGCCGCGGCCCGCGCCGCTAAGCACTTCGTGCCTTAGCCAGCTTTCCCACATGAGCAGGAGTCCGGGTCGGGGCTCGATCGTCAGGAACGTATCCGGCCGCGGCGGTGCCGCCATCATCAGCGGCAGGCGCGGGTCCTCGAAGCGAATGGCGCCGGAGCCTTCCGGCGCCTCGACGTAAAACGTCCCGGAAAAGACGCTGTGCGGGTGGATGTGCCCACTGTGGTGCCCACCGGATTTCAACAGATTGGCCCACAGGCTGTCGAGCTTCGGCCGGCGCTTGAGTTCGAATGCGCATTCGGTCGCGAAGGTCCCGGCGTTACGCGTCAAGAGCTTGGCAAGATCGGCGAACGCCGGATCACGCATCGGCAGGTCGTTCAGCGACGCGTAGCTGGTGTAGCCGGCGTAGCGATGCGCCTTCGACCAGCGGCGGCCGGCTTCGTCGTCGATCGCCAGGCTGCGGATCGAATGGGCGAGATCGTCGAGCATCGCCTCATCGGTGAGATCGGCTTCATAGAGCCCGGTGGCGAACAAAGATCGCATTGCACATGCCGGTTAGAGTGCCCGTGACTTCGACGAAAGGATGTTTTGTTTGGCGGTCGAACCGCCCGGACAGTTCGCCGAATGCTTGCAGACTTGGCTCGGCCCTAACTCAATCTGACGGTCGATTTCTAGTCGTCGTCCTGGAGCCTGAGCGCCACTTCGCTCATGAAGCGCGCGTCGTCGCCGTCCGCGAGCCACTCGGCCTCTCCCGCGATCGCGGCAAGGACGTCCGACAGCGGCTCCATCTCGGCCTTGGCGTAATTGCCGAGGACGTGCGGGGTGACGAGGTCCTTGCGCCCCGGACCGGGGTGACCGATGCCGATGCGGACGCGGCGGAAGTCGGGGCCGAGGCTGGCGTCGATCGAGCGCAAGCCATTATGGCCCGCGGTGCCGCCGCCCTGCTTCACCTTGACCTTGAACGGCGCGAGGTCGAGCTCGTCGTGGAAGACAGTGAGATCGTCCAGGCCGAGCTTGTAGAAATGCATCGCCTGTTGAACCGCCTCGCCGCTGTCGTTCATGAAGGTCTGGGGCTTGAGCAGGAGGATGCGGTGCCGGCCGATGCGCCCTTCGGCGATCAGACTGCGAAACTTCTTCGACCAGGGCGAGAATTCGTGCGCCTCGACCAGGATGTCGGCCGCCATGAAGCCGACGTTGTGCCGCTGAAGCGCATATTTCGTGCCCGGATTCCCAAGGCCAACCCAGAGTTGCATCCCGCGCACCTAGCGTGACACGCGCACAAAATGAAACCGCCCGCCGATGAGGGCGAGCGGTTCCTGATTTCCGTGAAGGAGTCGGGCTTACTCGCTCGCTTCCTCGCCTTCGCCTTCCGCAGCTTCGCCTTCCTCGCCCTCGACGGTCGGGACAGCGTCCGCGGCAGCGGCTTCTTCTTCCTCGGCCTTCATCGCCGACGGAGCGACGATCGTCGCCACGGTGAAATCCTCATCGCTGTTCGCAGGGGTGACGCCCTCCGGCAGCTTGACCTGGCTGATGTGGACCGAATCGCCGATCTCCAACCCGTCGAGCGGGATGTGGATCTCGTTCGGAATGCTGGCGGCGTCGCAGACGATCTCCAGCTCGTGGATGACCGTGTTCAGAACACCGCCCCGCTTCAAGCCTGGCGAGGCCTCTTCGTTGTCGAAGCGCAGCGGAACCGCGACGTGCACCTTGGTGTGCTCGCCGATGCGCAGGAAATCGACGTGGATCGGCCGGCTGGAGACCGGGTGGAAGTCGACCGACTTGGGCAAGGTGCGGTGCGGCTGGCCTTCGAAATCGATCATAATAACCGAGTTCATGAAGTGACCGGTCGAAAGCATCTTGGAGAGAAGCTTCTCCTCGACATGGATCGAGAGAGGCTCTTTCTTTTCGCCGTACACCACGGCGGGGACCCGGCCTTCGCGGCGCAGTGCACGGGAGGCTCCCTTGCCAGCCCGGTCGCGCGCCTCGGCGGGCAGCGTCAGCTGTTCGCTCATTTGGCTATGCTCCGTTTCTTGAATAACCCGCCACGCCTCCAGGGATGACCATGGCCGGGAGCGCGCCCCCTAAGGGACGGCGTTCAGAAAAGCAAGGATTGCCGCTTCCAGTGCTCGCCATGCCCCCGGCATGGCTGCGCGCTTCAATTGACGCGCTGCGACGGGATCCCGCGCTCGGCGAGCTGGACGAGCAGGCTGTCCGGTCCAGCGAGGTGGCCGGCACCGACCGCGACGAACACCGTGCCCGGCGCCTGCATCCGCGCCCTGATCCAGTCGGCCCACCGCTCGTTCCGCTCGGTGAACATCATCCGATAAGTATCGGGAGAAGCCTGCCGCAGCTGGGCGAGCATGTTGACGAAGACGCTTTGATCGCCGCGCTTCCACGCGGTCTGCATTTCGCCCATCGCCTTCGACAGTCCGTCCATCGAGCCGGCCTCCACCGGCTGCCCGGCGCGCGGCGTGGGCGCAGACGCGCTTGCCGGCATGCGGTTGAACATGTCGATCTGGAGCTGGAGCGTTTCGAGGCCTTCGACCGGCTTGCCTTCGGCCTCGGCGACGCGGCGCAATACCATGTCGGCGCCATTGCCGACCTGCATGCCCTGCGCCTGTCCGGCATTGATGGCGAGGCGCGTGGTGGTGAGAAACGACGCCGATGGCGTCACTGACGGCGCGCGGAACGCCGGTGTAAACTGGCCGGGCAGCGGCTGCTCAGGAATGACCGTCTCGAGCACCAATTCGTCAGATTGCTCGAATGCGCCTCTCACCTGGTTCCCGAACCATCGCGAACGCCCGTCGAGCGCATGAAAGGTGCCGAAGATGTAGACCGTCGTGTCGGCGTCGCGGACGACGAACATCGCCGGACCGTTAATGGGCGGATTCGGGGGAGCGCCAAGGGGCGATGCGGCGGCAAGCGCGGCTGCGACAAGCAGACTGACCATCCATCACCCTCCCGAGGCGAATGGGTGCTGGATGGCGAGAAGCGGGACAGATGCCGGCAGGACAGGCCTGCCGTTCGATCGTTCCACGCATCAGACCCCCAGCCCGATACCCGGTGATGATGGTCACTAACTGATTAACAAATGTCTAGCGAATTCAGGCGTAAGGTGAACTTTTCCCGGCGGATAAGCGACTGCATTAGTTACTCAGACGTAATCATTGCAGTCGCCGGACCTTGTAGCCGTCGCTCTTGAGCCTCTCGACCACCGAATAGGGACCGGCGAGATGCCCCGCCCCGACTGCGATCATGACCGCGCCGGGCTTGGTCATGCGTTGCTCGATCCACTTGCTCCAATTGGTGTTGCGCTGACGGATGAGCGTGTCGCGCATCGCGGGGGAGGTCGAAAGATCGCGGTCGAAGGTGCGGGCGATCCGGTTGACGTCGCCGCGCGACCAGGCGTCGAGCATGCCGCCGAACTCGCGCTTCATCGAGCCGCTTTCCTCGATCGCGCCTTCAAGGAGATTGAGCTGAGCAGATTCGGGCAGCCGGTCGAAAAAGCTCAACTGCTCCAGGTTGCTCTCGAGCTCGCCGATCGGCTTGTTGTGGGCGGTGAAGTCGCTGCGCAGGACGCCTTCCACGCCGCCGGATAGGCCGAGTTCCTTGAACTGGTTGTTGAGCAGGAGGAACGCCGCCATCCACGTCTTCATCCCGTTATAGGCCTGCTCGGGCACGCCGCTCTTCTTGATCGCGGCCTGTAGCACCGGGCGTTTCGCCGGGGGCACGCGCTGCAGGAGGGGCGGCAGGCCTTTGGCGAGCCCGAGGCTGGCCAAGGCGGACATCAGCTTGGTCGGATTCTTCTCGTCGATGATCGTTTCGACAACCAGCTCCTGTGAGTTGGCCAACGCCTGGTCGAGCTTGGGTGTTCGCCATTTCATCTCCGCCGGAAGCAAATGGATCGTGCCGAACAGGTAAATGGTGGAATCGGGATCGGACACTTCCCACAGCGCCGGGCGGGCAGTCTGCGGCGCCCGAGCTTCGGCGGCCGATCCGAGTGCGAGCAGCGCGGCAACGGGTGCGGACAGGCGCCGGAAAAGTTTGGTCATCATGAACTCCGAGGTGGGGCCTACGCCTTAGAGGCGCAAGCTTGCCGATTGCTGAAGCGGGGCCCGCCCGACTTGCCGTTGCCGAGTCCAGCCGCCAAAGCAGCGCGAACGCAATCGAACGGGGCCGTTTCGCTTGAGCCTGAGCTTCCAGGACCTGATCCTCACGCTCCACAGATATTGGGGCGCGCAAGGCTGCGTCATCCTCCAGCCTTATGACATGGAAATGGGAGCGGGGACGTTCCACCCCGCGACAGTGCTGCGCTCGCTTGGCCCCGACCCTTGGCGCGCGGCCTATGTCCAGCCGTGCCGCCGCCCGACCGACGGCCGCTATGGCGAGAACCCCAACCGTCTCGGCCATTATTACCAGTACCAGGTCGTCCTGAAGCCGAGCCCCGAAGATCTCCAGGACCTCTACCTTGGCAGCCTGATCGAGATCGGGATCGATCCCCTCAAGCACGACATCCGCTTCGTCGAGGACGATTGGGAAAGCCCGACGCTCGGCGCCTGGGGCCTCGGTTGGGAAGTGTGGTGCGACGGCATGGAGGTGACCCAGTTCACCTACTTCCAGCAGGTTGGCGGGTTCGAGTGCAGGCCGGTGACGGGCGAGCTGACCTACGGGCTCGAGCGGCTCGCGATGTACATCCAGGGCCTCGACAATGTGTTCGACCTGAAATTCAATGACGCGGGCGTGAGTTACGGGGACGTGTTCCTTGAGAACGAGGTCGAAATGTCGACCTACAACTTCGAAATCGCCGACACCGACGCCCTGTTCGACCTGTTTCGCAAGGCCGCCGCCGAGTGCGAGCGCTGCCTCGAGGCGAAGCTGCCGATCCCCGCCTACGAGCAGGCGATCAAGGCGAGCCACGTGTTCAATACGCTGCAGGCGCGCGGCGTGATTAGCGTCGCCGAGCGCCAGGCCTATATCGGCCGCGTCCGCGACCTTTCGAAAGCGGCCTGCGGCGCCTGGCTGGAGCGCGCCGACTGATGGCCGACTTCCTCCTCGAGCTCCTGTCCGAGGAAATCCCCGCGCGGATGCAGGCCAATGCACGCAACGAGCTTGCGCGGCTGTTCGCCGAATGCACCGGCGAGGCGGGGCTGAAGGCCGGCGCGATCGACGTCTTCTCGACCCCGCGCCGGCTGGCGCTGATCGCGCGCGACGTGGCCGAGGGGACGGAGGCTGCTCGCGAAGAACTCAAAGGTCCGCGAAGCTCGGCGCCACCGCAGGCGCTCGAAGGGTTCCTGCGCAAGACGGGCCTCACCAAGGACCAGCTGGAGGAACGCGACGGCGTCTATTTCGCGGTGATCGAGCGGGCAGGGCGCCCCGCCGCGGAAATCCTCGCCGGTACGATCAAGCGAATCGTCGCCGACTTCCCCTGGCCCAAGTCGATGCGCTGGGGCGACGGCGACCTGCGCTGGGTCCGCCCGCTTCACGGCATCGTCGCCATACTCGGCGACCAGATCGTCCCGGTCGAGATCGGCGGCATCGCTAGCGGAGCGACAACGGTCGGCCACCGCTTCCACCACCCCGGCGACATCACCATCGGCGGCGCGTCCGACTATGCCGAGAAGCTGCGCGCCTGCCATGTGATTGTCGACCAGGACGAGCGCGAGCGGCTGGTTCGCGAAGGCGCCGAGGCCGCGGCGACGAAGGCCGGGCTGACTTTGCTGCCTGACGAAGGCCTGGTGGTCGAAAATGCCGGGCTGACCGAATGGCCGGTGCCGCTCATCGGCCGCTTCGATCCCGAATTCCTCGACGTGCCGCGCGAGGTGATCGTGCTCACCATGCGCACCAACCAGAAGTATTTCGCCTGCACCAATGATGAGGGGCTGCTCGCGCCGGCCTTCGTCTGCATCGCCAACATCGCCGCGAACGACGGTGGCGAGGCGATCGCTGAGGGAAATGCGCGGGTGCTTGCCGCGCGGCTCGCGGACGCGCGCTTCTTCTGGGAGCAGGACGTGAAAGTGCCGCTCGAGGAGCAGGCGAAGAAGCTCAGCGGAATCGTCTTCCACGAGAAGCTGGGGACGGTCGCGGACAAGGTCGAACGCGTCGCCAAATTGGCACGCTGGCTGGTCGAAGAGGGGATCGTTGGAACCCTCTCCCCGGCGGGGAGAGGGCAGGGTGAGGGGGCTCAACCTTCATCCGGCGTACTCCCTCACCCCAACCCTCTCCCCGGCGGGGAGAGGGGGCAGTTGTCCAACCAGGTCGAGCGCGCCGCGCGGCTGGCCAAGGCCGATCTCGTCACCGGCATGGTCGGCGAGTTCCCCGAGCTTCAGGGCGTGATCGGCGGCTATCTCGCCGAGGCGCAGGGCGAGCCCAAGGCCGTCGCCGACGCGATCCGCGATCATTACAGGCCGGTCGGGCAGGGGGACGACGTTCCGACAGCGCCAATCAGCGTGGCGGTCGCGTTGGCGGATAAGTTGGACAGTCTCGTCGGCTTTTTCCAGTTCGGCGAAAAGCCGACGGGATCGAAGGACCCGTTCGCAATTCGACGCGCTGCGCTCGGAATCCTTGGATTGATCATCGACAATGAACTTCGCGTTTCAATGCGCGAGCTCATCACGGCGGCCGCTCACCAGGGTGGAACCAATGCTGGGCGGGAGGTCGCTGGCTTTTTTATCGAGCGGCTCAAGGTACAACAGCGCGACGCCGGCATTAGTCATGACCTCATCGACGCCGTGGCCGCCGGCGAGACGGGTGGCGACAATGTGCGGTTGGTCCGCCGCGTGAAGGCGCTGCAGGATTTCGTCGAAACCGAAGACGGGGCAGACCTGCTCACCGCTTACAAGCGCGCGGCCAATATCCTCAAAAAAGAGAATTGGGCCGGCGGGATCATGTCCTCACGCGAAGAGGACGAGATTCCGCAAACCGGCGAGGAGGACCCTTTGGTCTTGGTCGACGACCCGATCCTCGCCGGTGCCATCGCGGAAATGGCCGAGGGAACGGCCGGCGCCGATTTGCCCCATGAGAAAGCGCTGATCGCGGCGCTCGACGAAGCCGAGCGCAAGGCGTCGGCCGCGATCGACGCCGAGGATTTCACCGCGGCGATGGGCGCGCTCGCGTCGCTGCGCAAACCGATCGACGACTTCTTCGACCATGTGACGGTCAACGATCCCGACGCGGCGAAGCGCGAGCGGCGATTGAACCTGCTGATGCGCTTCCGCGACGCGGTGAACCGCGTTGCCGACTTCTCGAAGATCGAAGGTTAGCTAGAGCGTCGGGTCGTCCGCGGAATCGGGGCCGTTCTTCACGGCCGCACCGCGAAGGCTGTCCCGCTCGCGCCACTCTTTCTCTTGCGCAACCCAATGTTTCTCGCGCTCGGCGTGGCCCTTTTCGATGTCGCGCCGCCGTTCGAACTCGCTGTTGTAGCGCTCGCGCCATTTGCGCCGCCCGCCAGCAGTCAGGAAGACGCCGACCAGCAGGCCTAGCACGAAGATCAGCCCATAGATCAGCAGCACATTTGGATCGGTCGTGAAGCTCATGTCGCGTCCCCAACGAAAACGGTAACGCGGCGACTACGCCTGAGCGCGCCGCCGCGTTCCAATCGATGGGAAAGCGAAGCTTACTTGCCGTGCAGGAAGCTGTCGTTGATCGAGCAGCTCGCCGGGCCGAGGATGACCACGAACAAAGTCGGCAGGATGAACAGGATCAGCGGTATGGTCATGATCGCCGGCAGCCGGGCGGCCTTTTCCTCCGCGCGCATCATCCGGGCGTGACGGAATTCGGCCGACAGCACGCGCAGCGCGCTGGCCAGCGGAGTACCGTATTTCTCGGTCTGGATCATGGTCGTGACCACGCCGCGCACCGCTTCCAGGTCGACGCGGTTGGCGAGGTTCTCGAATGCCTGCCGGCGCTCGTTCAAGAAGCCGAGCTCGATCGCGGTGAGGCCGAACTCGTCGCCCAGTTCGGGATAGGCTTTGCCCAGCTCGCGCGAGACACGGCCGAAGGCGGCGTCGACGGTGAGGCCGGCTTCGGCGCAGATCACGAGCAGGTCGAGTGCGTCGGGCAGGCCCTTGCGGATGGCGTGACTGCGCTTTTTGACCTTGTTCGACAGCCAGATGTCGGGCGCCTTGTAGCTGCCGATCAGGATCGCCGCGACGGTCCCGTAGCGGCGATACCAGCTCCAGTCCGGAAAGTGGTTGAGGACATAGAT
>JBDTZJ010000169.1:0-3757 GCA_040005255.1 Sphingomicrobium sp. | reverse complement strand
AGCTGGTCACGAAGCCGTTCGGGTCGAGCATGTAGATTGCGTAGTCGAGGATCGAATGGACGAGGAGCCGGAAGGGGTCGTCGGAAATCGATGCGTTCGCTAACTTCAAATTGCTGGCCAAAATTCCCCGGCGCTTTTTCACTGCGCAAGAGGTTGCATGAGCGCCAGAACGCACAACCCCCGATCGGCCCTGTGGTTGCAACAACGCGACCGGAGTGGGCAAGTCCACGGCATCGTTCCGAACGGATTGCTTCACCTGTTTAGCTAACATCTCTTTCCTACATCAGCCTATTTGGTTAGATAGCCGCGACTCGCAAGGAGGCGCGGCATGGACGAGGTGGTGGACGTTGAAGGATTGATCGACGCTTTGATCGACCGCGAGGGCGGCTATGTGGACCATCCCGCCGACAAGGGTGGCGCGACCTGCTTCGGAATCACCCAGGCGGTGGCGCGGGCCCACGGCTACGCCGGCCCGATGCGCCAGCTGCCGCGAAGCGAAGCCGTTACCATCTACTTGCGGCTCTATTGGCTGCGGCCGCAGCTCGACCTGGTCGCCAAGCGCAGCACACGCCTTGCCGCCGAGCTGTTCGACACCGGCGTCAACATGGGCCCGGCGGTCGCGATCACCTTTCTCCAGCGCGCACTCACCGCGCTCAACCGGGGCGGCAAAGACTATCCCGACCTCACGCCCGACGGCCGCGTCGGGCCCGCGACGCTGACCGCGCTCGACACCTTTCTCAAGACCCGCGGCGCGAGCAGTGGCGAGACCGTGCTGCTGCGCGCGCTCGAGGCGCTCCAGGGCGAGCGCTACCTCCGCCTCGCCGAGCGCCGCCCGGCCAATGAGGCGTTCCTTTACGGGTGGCTGGCGAACCGAATGGGTGAGCGCTGACTCGCAGCGCGCACGCGTTGGATGGTGTCAACTTCGTCAACTTCGCCTCTGGAGAATCCAACAATGTCGAGACTCCCCCCGCCCGTGACCTTCGCCGAGGGTCAGCGCTACATTTACGGGCTGCTCGCGTCCGCCGCCGGGATGTTCTGCGGCGCCGCTGCCGGTTTCATGGTCGCGCTCCTCATGTGGGGCGGCTGGTCCCCGGCCGAGGAGCATACCATCGTGACCATCTTCGGCTGGTCGCCGGGCGGCTTCATCGTCGCGATGATGGTCGTGATCATTGGCCTGCTGGCCGGCGGTCCCGTCGGGCGCTTCAAGGTCAGCGCCAGCCGCGACGGCGCGTCGATTGAGGCGAACGGCCAATGATCCTGCGCTTCATCAGTATCCAGGGGATCGCCGGCATCGCCGCCAGTCTTGCACTCGCCATCCTGCTCCTCGTCCAGAAGGCCGAGACCCGCCACTGGAGGAAACAGAGCGCGAGCTTCGAGCAGCTTTACCAGCAAGAGCGATCCGCGTTCGCAACGACAGTCGCGGATTATCGCGCGGCCGCTACCCAGGCCCGCGCCGCCGATTTGGCCAACGCTCAGCGCGTCGGCGCAGATCAGCGCGCCATCAACGAAAGGACCGAACATGATTATGAAGCGCGCCTTGCCGCTGCTCGCGCTGCTGCTGCCAATCTCAGTTCTGGACGCTTGCGCGTCCGGTCCGAAGCCGCAGCCGATCCCGGTGTTGGCGGAAGCGCACCAGTGCCCGGCCTATCCGCTGCCGCCGACGGTCCTGCTCAAGCCGCCGGTCAAGACCGACTTCTTCAATCAGACGCATTGACCGCGACCGAACAGGCGATCCAGCTCGACGAGCTGATCAAGTGGGTTCGACAGCAGCACGGCGTCCGGATGGACGGCGTGTCTGGAGAACGGCCGCAGACCGCGCAACAGCAAGCAATTGTTGACAACAACCCCGAGGCTGTAGCGAGTCCACTAGGCGACTAAGCGCCTGGGGAACGCGCATGACTCCGACCCGACTCAATGCTCTCACCGATGGTGTCGTTGCGATCGTGCTGACGATCATGGTGCTCGAGCTCAAGATCCCGGCCGAGCCGACGCTGCAGGCCGTACTAGCCGTGCTTCCGCTACTCGCCGCCTACCTGCTCGCCTTCGTCAACGTCGCTATCTACTGGAACAATCATCACCACATGATGCAGTCGGCGCGGATCGTGACGGGCGGCGTGCTGTGGGCGAACCATTCGCTGCTGTTCTGGCTCACCCTGTTCCCGCTGATGATCCGCTGGATCGACGAGGCTGGGATCACGTCCTGGCCGGTGGCCTCGTTCGGGCTCGTGCTCGTCGGCGCGGCGATCTCGTACCAGATCCTCGAACGCGCGCTCATTGGCGCCGAAGGCGACGCGTCGGCGGTTAAGCGCGCGGTTGGCGCGGGTTCCAAGGAGTTGATCAGCTTCGCGCTCTACGTCGCTTCCGTCCCCGCCGCCTTCGTGTCTCCCTACATCTCGATCGCCATTTTCGTGGGGGTCTCGATCATGTGGCTGGTCCCCGACCGCCGGTTCGAAAAGCCTAAAAGCGGAACCTCATCATCGCTTTGAGACCGTGCTGCGGGCTCACGCTGAAATTGAGCCCGCGGCGATTGCGCCCGTCGCGGGGGGCGAATGGCAGGGTCAAGGTCGACAAGACTTCTTCCTGGACGAAGCGAGGGCCGAGCACGGGGTCGTGCCGCGCCCAAGCCAGCTTATCGAAACCGCCGGCATCGACCGAGTGCATTTGCATTTTGGGCACGCGCGGTTCCGCAGCGGCGGGGGCAGCCGCAACCGCGATCAGCAACACGATCAGCAGCAAAGGTGTGAGGGGCAGTGCATCTGCCATGATGCGATAACTCCCCGGCTCCGCTTTCGGGTACGAGCGCTGGGTCGAATGCTCCGTTCAGGGAAGCTTGCAAGCGGAGCGTCCGCCTCCCACCTCCAAAGCCAAATGCAATTGGAGACGATTTTGGAAAGCTGGCACGGAACCACGATCCTCGGCGTGCGCAAGGGCGGCAGGACCGTCATTGCCGGCGACGGTCAGGTGTCGATGGGCAATACGGTGATGAAGCCCAACGCGAAGAAGGTCCGCCGCATCGGCGAGGACGGCAGCGTCATCGGCGGCTTTGCCGGCGCGACTGCGGACGCCTTCACCTTGTTCGAGCGTCTCGAACGCAAGCTCGAGCAATATAACGGGCAGCTGATGCGCGCCGCGGTCGAGCTCGCCAAGGACTGGCGGACCGACAAATATCTGCGCAATCTCGAGGCGCTGATGATCGTCGCCGACAAGGACATCATGCTGATCCTCACCGGCAACGGCGACGTGCTCGAGCCCGAGGGCGGGATCGCCGCGATCGGTTCGGGCGGCAATTATGCGTTGTCGGCGGCCAAGGCGCTCGCCGACTATGAGCAGGACCCCGAGGTGCTTGCCCGCCGGGCGATGCAGATCGCGTCGGAAGTGTGCGTGTTCACCAACGACCGGCTGACCATCGAGACGATTGAAGGCTGAGGTAGCTTGAACTGGCCGGGGACGCTGCCGACATAGTTCGCGACATGAACTATCAGACCTCAATTCCCCAATCTTCCAACCAGGTCGGCGAGGGGGAGCAAGCCGAAGTGCTCAAAGACAGACTGACACCGAAGGCGATCGTCGCTGCACTCAACGAACATATCGTCGGACAGAACGACGCCAAGAAGGCGGTCGCCGTGGCCTTGCGCAACCGCTGGCGCCGTCAGCAGCTCTCGCCCGAGCTCCGCGACGAGGTCACGCCCAAGAACATCCTGATGATCGGGCCCACCGGCTGCGGGAAGACCGAGATCAGCCGGCGGCTCGCCAAGCT
>JBDTZJ010000168.1:0-3776 GCA_040005255.1 Sphingomicrobium sp. | reverse complement strand
GCGGCGGGGACCGCGAAGGTCTCTGTGCCCTGGAGCGCCTCGATCGGCGTGCCGGCGGCGATCCGTCCGGCAAGGATAAGCTCCATCGTATCGTTGGCCGGCGCGGCGACTGCCGGGCGGAGGGGGGTCACCGTCGCCGCGGGACGGACTTCGGGCAGCTTCACCACTTCGAGCGCGCGCGCCCGGTTAGGCAGGCGGCGGATGAACCCGCGCTCCTCGAGCGCCGAGATCAACCGGTGCACGCCGGACTTGGACTTGAGGTCGAGCGCCTCGCGCATTTCATCGAAACTGGGACTGATCCCGCTTTCGCTCAAGCGAGTGTCGATGAAGAGCAGCAATTCACGCTGCTTGGCGGTGAGCATCGGCGGTCACTCCCCAGAAAGAACGAACGGGGAACTTTTAGGCAACAAAGGCGCGGAGGTCAAGCGGGCCGTCAACCGCCGCTGGTGATCAGCCTCGTGCGGAAGGATTCGATCGCGCTGTTGTTGCGCTTGACCTTGAGCTGGCGCTTGATTGCGGCGAGGAACTCGTCGGCATAATCCTGCGATGCGGCGCGTCCCAATTCGCCCTGGACCTGCGCGATCAGGTTGGGCGCGATCAGCGCATTGCCGGGCGTGATCTTGTTGACCTTGACGATGAAAAACCCGCCGCCTTGCGGAACGGCGCCCATGCCGCTCTTGCCAGCGGGCAGCGTGAACAGCATCCTCAGCGCCGGTGAAACGGGGCCTTGCGCCGTTGCGATCTGGATGCGGCGAGCGGTGATCGGCCGCGGGGCCGGGAGCGCCACCGCGAGACCCTTCAGCGCATCGCTGACCGACATTCCGGCCGAGGCCTTATCCGCGATCTGCGTGGCGGCGGTGCGCGCCCGCTGCACGGCCTGGTCGTTGATCCAGTCCGCGGCGACCTGCGCGCGAATCGCCGCCAGCGGCGCCGGTGCCGCCGCGACCACCTCAGCCGGTGAGACAACGCCATAGCCCGCGTTGTTTGACAGGGAGACGATCTCGGGCTCGTCGTTCTGTGCGATCTGGAAGCCGCTCTGCAGCACCGGCGCCAGCTCGGGCGCGAGCTTGAACGACGGGTCGGCGCGGGAGGTCCCGCTGGACGTGATCAGAGGCGTCGTCGCGACCGGCAGCTTGGCTGCGCCCACCGCCTCGGTGTAGTTGGCGCCGCCGTCGAGCGCGTTCTGGACCTTGTCGACCAGATCCTCGATCGCCGCCTTGCGCTTGTCCGCGGTCAGCTTGGCCGCAATCTCGCTCTTGGCCTGCTCGAGCGTCCGGCCGCCGCCGGCCTTGACCGCATCGACCTTGACCACAACCCACCCGAAGTCGGAGTGGATCGGGCCGACAACCGCGCCTTTGGCGGCACCAAACACCGCCGTCGCTGGCTGGTCGCCGGCGACTCCGGCATAGGCTTGCCGTGTCTGGTCGCTGAGCGTGGTGACGGCCGCGTTGGCGCCCGCGGGCGCGGCGGCAGCGGCAAGGGTCGCGCCGGCCTTAGCCCGCTCAGCGACGGCGTTCGCGGTCGCCTGGTCGGGAACGACGACCTGACTCAGCGACCGCGTGTCGCTTGGCGCGTAAGTCGCCTGGTTGGCGTTGTAATAGGCCATCACTTCCTGGTCGGACGCTGCGACGCCCGCCACCTGTTCCGCGCCGATGCGCGCGATCCGCAGCGCCCGCTGCTCGGGGATCATGTAGCGGGCGCGATTGGCCGTGTAGAATTGCTGGAGCTGCGCGTCGCTGGGTTGCAGCCCGGCCTTGAACACGTCGATCGGGACGACCGCGGCCTCGCCCTGGCGCTCCTCGAGCAGCATCGACGCATAGGGCGTGGCGACGCCGAGGGGCATGTGGCCGGCGGCCGCCACCGGCGTCAGGAGCAACCGCCGCGCGAGACCGCCAGCGAGAATCTCGCGGACCTGCGCATCGCTCAGCCGCTGCTGCGCCAGGAAGGCGCGATAGGCCTCTTCGCTGAATTGCCCGTTGAGGCCCTTGGTGCTCGGGATTTGCGCGATTTCCGCGTCGATCATCCGCTTCGACAGCGCAAAGCCGTATTTGTCGGCGAAGGCCATCAAGCTCCGCTCGTCGATCATGTCGTCGAGGATCGGTCCGAAGTCCGGCATGATGCTCGCATAATCGGCGTCGGCGTTATCCTGCCGCGCCTGTTGCAGGCGCCGCTGCATGGCATCGCTCATCTCGCGCTCGGTGACGGTCTGGTCGCCGACGCTGGCCAGAGTCCCGCTGCCCATGCCGAAGCCGAGGGTGCCGGACCCGAAGTTCGAGATATCGGCGAGGGCGAAACCGCCCATGATGGCAACGACGAGAAGCGCCATGATCCAGGTGCCGATCTTGGACTTGGAGACGCGACGGAAGAATGTGAGCATCGGGTTTTTGGCTGCCGGATTGGGAAGAACGCCCGTGCTTTAGGGGCCGGGCTGGCGCGCATCAAGCCGCGCCGCTAGGTCGCTCGGGAAGGGTTGGGCCAAAGGGAAATGATGCGGCTGAAGAAACTTGTCGCCGGCAATTGGAAAATGCACGGTCTGTCGTCCGACCTCGACGAGGTTCGGGCGATCGCTGCAGCCGCCTTACGCGATTATCCCGGCGTCGACGTCGCGTTGTGCGTGCCGGCGATCCTGATCGAGCGGGCTGCTCGGGTCGTGCCGGGCTTCCCGATCGGCGGGCAGGACGTCCACCATGCCGGCAAGGGCGCGCATACCGGCTGCACCTCGGCGCTGATGCTGGTCGACGCGGGCGCCAGTGTGACCATCGTCGGCCATAGTGAGCGGCGCGATGCCCTGCGCGAGAGCGACGAAGAGGTGAGGGCCAAGGCGGAAGCGGCGCTCTCGGTCGGGCTGAATGTCATCCTTTGCGTTGGCGAAAGCCTCGAGGTGCGCGAGCGCGGCGGCGCAGTCTCCACCGTTGCCGCCCAACTGCACGGCTCGCTCCCCGCAAATCTTGGCGGCGAGGCGGAACTCGCCATCGCCTATGAGCCGATCTGGGCGATCGGCACGGGCAAGGTCCCGACGGCACCCGATATCGCTGAGATGCATGCGGCGATCCGCGGCAAACTGCGCGAGCGTTACGGCGCCGACGGCAGCCGGGTCCGCATCCTCTACGGAGGGTCGGTCAAGGCCTCCAACGCGGGTGAAATCTTCGCGATCGCCGACGTCGATGGAGCGCTGGTCGGCGGCGCCAGCCTGAAGGCGGCCGATTTCATCCCGATCGTCGCCGCGGCCGCGGCGGTTGAAGGCTGAGGCCCGATCGCCTAAGTCGCCGCGACTTCAATTTCGAAAGCCCGATATGTTCGCCTTCTTGCTGATCGTACAGTCGCTCATCGCGGTCACTCTCATCGGAGTCATTCTGATGCAGCGCTCCGAAGGGGGCGGCCTCGGCGTTGGCGGCAGCTCGTCGGGCTTCATGACGGCGCGCGGCGCGGCCGATTTCCTGACCCGCATGACGGCGGTCCTCGGCGGAATGTTCATCGTCCTGTCGATCGTCATGGCGGCGATTGCCGGAGCGACGCGCGAGCCGGTCAAGATCGACACCTCGCTCGCCGGCAAGCTTGCCCCGGTGCAGCAGCCGCAGCAGCAGGCGCAGCCCGTCCAGCCGGCGCCGACGACCCCGGCCCAGAACCAGCAGGCGCCGGCGGTCCCGCTGGCCCAATAAATCGGCCGAACCTGAAATTTTTTCGCGTCGCGGGTTGCGTCCCCCGCGTTAGTCCCCCTAAGCCTCAACTCCCATGGCGCGGTTCATTTTCGTCACCGGCGGCGTGGTCTCATCGCT
>JBDTZJ010000167.1:0-3788 GCA_040005255.1 Sphingomicrobium sp. | reverse complement strand
CAAATGATCCGCCGCTTTTACGCCGCGCTCGCGGTCCTCGGCATTGCCGGGTGCACGGCGCAGCTCGAGCCGCCCGCACCGGTTGCGCAGCGCGCGCCGGTCGAGGTGCAGATCCTCGCCTTCAACGACTTCCATGGAAATCTGCAGGTGCCGGACCCCGTCGAAGTGACGGAACCTGACGGCACCAAGCACAAGATTCTCACGGGCGGTGCGGCTCACCTGGCCGCGGCGCTGGCGGGCCTGCGCGCGGGCCATCCGAGCACGGTAACCGTCTCCGCCGGCGACACCATCGGCGCATCGCCTTTGATCTCGGCCAATTATCTCGACGAGCCGACGATCGATGCGATGAACCTGCTCGGGCTCGAGTTCAATTCGGTCGGCAATCACGAGTTCGACCGCGGCGCCGACGAGCTCAAGCGGATGCAGGCGGGGGGCTGCGCCAAGTTTACGCGGCGCATTCCTTGCGCGGTCGAGCCGTTCGCCGGCGCGCGCTTCCGCTATCTCGCGGCAAACGTCGTTGGATCGGACGGAAACACGATCTTCCCCTCAACCGCGATCAAGACCTTCCAGACCCCTGTGGGGCCGATCACCATCGGGTTCATCGGCGAGACGCTCAAAGGGACCGCGAATATTGTAACCCCCGCCGGAGTGCGCGGCCTTACCTTCAGGGACGAAGCCGATACGGCGAACGCGCTGGTGCCGCAGCTCAAGGCACAGGGCGCGGACGCAATCGTGCTGTTGATCCACCAGGGCGGCAAGACGCCGACGTTCACGCGTGGGAACACGTGCGATGGGCTGACGGGCGACATCCTGCCGATCCTCACCAAGCTCGACCCGGCGATCGCGACAGTAATCTCCGGCCATACGCATTGGGCTTATGTCTGCCGCGGCACCCCGGCCGAGGTCGGGCCTGAGCGGATGCTCACCAGCGCCGGCAAGTACGGCTATCTCGTCACTGACCTGCGGCTTGAGTTCGATCCGGCGACACACCGCCTGATCGGACAGGACGCGCATAACGTCGTCGTCGGCAACGGCGAGCATGGCGAGGACGCGGCCCAGAAGGCTTTGGTCGGCCGCTACGCGGTCGCGATCGCGCCGATCGCCAGCCGCATTATCGGTCACCTTACCGCGCCTGCGACCCGCAGTACCGAAGACGGCGAAAGCGCCGCGGCCGACCTCATCGCCGATTCGATGCTGGTCGCCACTCGCGCTGCGGACCAAGGGGGCGCCCAACTGGCTTTGGTCAATGGCACCGGAGTTCGGGTCGACCTTCCCGGCGGCGACATTCGCTACGATGCCGCCTTCGCGATGATGCCCTTCGGGAACAATCTGGTTGTCATGACCCTGACCGGTGCCCAGCTGAAGGCCGCACTCGAGCAGGAATATGGAATCCCGGTCCGCTCCGGCTTCACCGAGCCCTCGGCGCTCGCTCCTTCCGAGGGCTTCACTTACACGGTCGACATGGCGAAACCGGCGGGCAGCCGAGTTGCCGACATGCGGCTGAACGGCAAGCCCATCGACGCCGCCACGGCCTACCACGTAGCGCTCAACAACTACCTCGCCTCGGGCGGAGACAATCTCAGCGCATTCACCGCTGGCGCGGAGATTACCGACAAGGGCATCATCGACCTCGACGCGCTGGTCGCCTGGATCGCTCCGGGCCGGACGCCGCCGCCACCAAATCGGATCCACTTGATCGGCGCCCACTGACGCGCCATGCTGATCGCGCTCGGGTAACGATCGACGGAGTTTGCCCGTGCGCTTCACTGCATTGTTCGCCTGCCTTCTGCTCGCCCCGACCGCTTCTGCGGCACGCCAGGAGCTGCCGACGCTCACTCCCGCTCAAGCCATCAGCCGCGCCGCCTCTGCCTCGCCCAAGCCCGTGCGCGCTTTGTTCCTGCTCAAGGTCCAGAACGCCGCCAAGAGCCGCGGCGGCTACTATCTCGACAGCGAGAAGGACTTTCACTCGGCAGCGAACCTCGGCGTTGCGATCCGCGCTTCGGCGATGCCCGGCCTAACGAAAAAGTATGGCGCCGACCTCAAGGCGGCTTTCGTCGGCAAGACCATCAAGCTGATCGGACAGGTACGCCGCGTCTCGGTCGGCAAGAGTGGCAGCGCGACCGCGACCCAGGTCGAGGTCACCCGCGCCGGCCAGATCCTGTCGGTCAGCTAGCGCAGCGGCGGCTCGTCGAAGCTACGCAACTTGCGGCTGTGCAGCCCTTCGCCTTCGCGCTGCAGCAGGTTCAAGGCCTCGATCCCGATCCGCAAATGCTGGCTGATTGCGCGCTCGTAAAAGGCGTTGGCTTGGCCGGGGAGCTTGAGCTCCCCGTGCAGCGGCTTGTCTGAGACGCAAAGGAGCGTCCCATAGGGCACGCGGAAGCGGTATCCCTGCGCGGCGACTGTCGCGGATTCCATGTCGATCGCCACTGCCCGGCTCTGGTTGAAGCGCAGCGCACTGGCGGCGTAGCGCAACTCCCAATTGCGATCGTCGGTCGTGACGACCGTTCCAGTGCGCAGGCGGCGCTTGACGCTGTCCTCGTCCTCGCCGGTGATCGCCGTCGTCGCGTCGAACAATGCCTTCTGCACTTCGGCGATCGCCGGCAGAGGGATCTCCGGCGGAAGCACGTCGTCGAGCACATGGTCGTCGCGCAAATAGGCGTGGGCGAGCACGTAATCGCCGATCGTCTGGCTCGGCCTCAGGCCCCCGCAATGGCCGATCATCAGCCACACTTCAGGGCGCAATACGGCGACATGGTCGCACGCCGTCTTGGCGTTGGACGGGCCGACGCCGATGTTGACGAGTGTGATGCCGCTGCGGTCCTCGGCCATCAAATGATAGGCCGGCATCTGGTGGCGGCGCCACTGTCCCGCCGCGATCTGCGCCTCGGCGTCGGTCAGCTCGCCAGGCTCGTAGAGCGCCCCCGGCACCGACAGCGCCGTGAAGCGCGAGTCCTTTCTCCGCAGCGCGTCGATCGCGACGCCGACGAACTCGTCGACGTAGCGGACATAGTTGGTGAACAGCACGAACTGCTGGAAATGCTCGGGCGGCGTGCCGGTGTAGTGGCGAAGCCGCGCGAGGCTGAAGTCGGTGCGCGGGCCATCAAACAAGGCGAGCGGCCGCGGCTGGTCTGGTCCGCGCATCCAGACTCCGTCGGCGATCTCGTCGCCCAGGTGGACGAGCTCGTTCGATGGGAAGTAGCGGGATAGTTCGGCGGTGCCGATGTCGCCGACCTGGATGCCGCTGTTCTCGATCACATAAGCATAAGGAATCTCGCTCGCCGAGCGGCCGACCGAGATGGTCACATCATAGTCCCGCTCAAGATGCTCAAGCTGATCGACGAGATAATCGCGGAACAGCTCCGGGCGAGCGATGCTGGTTGCATAGGCGCCGGGCTGGTTGAGACGCGCAAACGCACGCGCGGGGGCTGCAGCAGGCAGCTTCCCGCCATAATCGATCCGGAGCTCCGGGTATGCGAAGGCCCCGTTCTTACGAGCCCGAGCGTCGGGCACGGCGCCGTCCTCGACATAGCGCGCGAGCGCTTGGCGGAGACTGGCGACGGACTCGTCGTAGATGGCCGCGAGCTGGTCGACGGCGGCGTGGGCATTGAACGAACGCGACATGGCCCGCACTAAGCGGGGTAGGGGCGGAGTGGCAAGTGCGCGACCTCGCGCTGGTCGGATCGCTGGCTTCGCCGATCCCCGGATCGGCTGCAGGCAGCGATGGTGCCAGGAGAGGACTCGCTTACCCCCTCTGTGTCACGCACGGTTAGCTCTGAAATGCCCCCAAA
>JBDTZJ010000166.1:0-3818 GCA_040005255.1 Sphingomicrobium sp. | reverse complement strand
TAATTCTCGATCCGCGCCGAGGCGCCCGCCTGCCCGCCGAACGAACGGCAGTCGATGGCGAGCACGGAAAGCCCTTCCGATCCGGCATAGACGGAGGTGGCGAGCCCCGCCGGACCCGCGCCGATCACAACGACGTCATAGAGCTTCGCGGAATCGAGCGGCCCCACCAGGCCCAGGCAGCGCGCGAGCTGTCCTTCGGTCGGATTGCGCAACAGCGTGCCGGACGGGCAGACTACGATTGGCAGCTCTTCCGCCGCGACCTGGAAGCGCTCGACCAGCGTTTGCGCGCACGAGTCCCCTTCCGGATCGAGCTGCTGATATGGATGGCCGTTGCGCCGGAGGAAATTGACGAGCCGAAGCACATCGACGTTGGATTCCTCGCCGATGATGATCGGCCCTGCGCCCGCTTCGATCAATCCGACGCGGCGCAAGATCAACGCGCGCATGATCCGCTCGCCAAGATCGGCCTCAGCCACAAGTAGCGCACGAAGTCGATCCGGCGGGATCGCGATTGCGTCGACGTCTGTCAGCGCAACGGCTTCGACCAGGAACGGACGGCCGGAAAGCTGGGCAAGCTCGCCGAGGAAATTGCCGCGCTGATGCGTGACGATGTGGACCTGCTTGCCGCTTTCGAGCCGCGTCACCTCCACTTCGCCGGAGTCGATCAGCACGAGTCCCGGCCCGGCTTCCCCGACGCGCGCCAGTATCTCACCCGCGCGAAAGTGCCGGGGTTCGCCGAATCGCGCGAGCCGCGCGAGCTCGTCGGGCGAAAGGCGCAGGAACATCTGCGCGCCGCGCGTGTCATAAGTTGTGGTCTCAGCCACGGGGCGCGAATAGCCCTGTCAGCCGTGCTTCACAACTCGACGTCGCCGGCGCGGATAACGTCGACGCTGCCGTTGTCGCGGCGCAGCCGAAGCGCGCCGTCGGGCTCGATCCCGTCGAAGGTGCCTGACGCGGTTTCGTCGGCGCTCGAATGGACCGTCACCCGAGTCCCGATGGGATGCGCGCGGGCGAGCCACGCCTGGGCAAGCATTGCCGGCGGGCTCTGCCGCCACAGGCCGAGCAGCCGGGCGAAGCTGCCAGCAAGGAGCGGCGCGAATGTCTCAGGCTGAACCTTGCCGCCGAGCGACGCGCCCTCCCGATCGGGCAGTTGCGGAGCGGCGGCGAGATTGACTCCGAAGCCGACCGCGATGCGATCGCCGCTCCGCTCGAGCAGGATCCCAGCCAGCTTTCTTCCTGCAAGCAGCAGGTCATTCGGCCATTTAAGCAGCAGCGGCTGGCCCGGCACGGCGATATCGACGGCCTCGGCGAGCGCGAGACCCGCCGCCAGCGCGAGGGTCTGCGCCGCGGGATCGGTGGCGCGAAGCTCGACGAGCGTGCTGCCGTAGAAATTGCCGGGCACCGAAAGCCAGGTCCGCCCTTGCCGGCCCCTGCCCGCCTGCTGGTCGAGCGCGACCAGCCAGTCCGCTTCGACGGCGCTTGCATCTGCCAGGATGTCCGCATTGGTCGAGCCGGTGCGCTCGACGATGCGGATGCGGGTCAGAACAGCGACCCCGCGGCGCGGTCGGTCAAATTGGTCAGGGGACCGATCAGGAGATAGCCGAGCGGCGAAACGAACAAAGCGGCGAGCAGGATCAGCAATCCCTGGACCGGCTCCCGCATCCGCCGGTAGGGCGCCGCGGGCTCGTCCATGTACATCACCTTGACGATCTTCAGATAGTAATAAGCCCCGATCACCGTGCCTAAGATGCCGGCCACGGCGAGCGCGACATAGCCGCTGCCGATCGCCGCCCGGAACACCACCAGCTTGGGCCAGAAGCCGAACAAGGGCGGGATACCGGCGAGGCTGAACATGAAGACGGCCAGCGCCGCCGCATAGGCCGGCCGGGTCTGCGCAAGCCCGGACAGGCTGGCGATGCTCTCGACCGGATGGCCCTCCTCGTCGCGCATCCACAGCACGCAGAGGAAGGCGCCGAGGGTCATCACGACATAGACGGCCATGTAGAACAGTACGGCCGAGGCGCCGCGCGCTCCCCCGGCCGCAAGCCCGATCAGGGCGAAGCCGACGTTGTTGATCGACGAATAAGCGAGCAGCCGCTTGATGTTGGTTTGTCCGTAGGCAGCGACGGCGCCGAGGAAGATCGAGGCGAGCGCGGCGAAGATCACAATCTGCCGCCACGCGTCCGTCGCGGGGCCGAGGCCCTCGACGCACAGGCGCGTCGCCAGCAGCACCGCGGCGACCTTGGGCGCGCTGCCGAAGAACAGAGTCACCGGCGTCGGCGCACCTTCGTAGACGTCCGGGGTCCACATGTGGAACGGCACGGCGCTGGCCTTGAAGGCAACGCCGGCGAGCACGAACACCAGGCCGAAGAGCAGACCGAGCGACGGTGCACCGCGGCCGAATGCGGCAGCGAGCCCGTTGAAGCTCATTGTGCCGGTGAAGCCGTAGAGCAGCGAAATGCCGTAAAGCAGGATGCCGCTCGCAAGTGCGCCGAGGACGAAATATTTGAGGCCCGCCTCGGCCGAGCGCTCATCCGTGCGGCGGTAGGAGGCAAGCACATAGGAAGCGAGGCTCTGCAGCTCGAGCCCGACGTACAGGCTGACGAGGCTGCTAGCCGAGACCATGACGCCCATGCCGACCGCGCTGAACAGGATCAGCACGGCATATTCGGACGCATGCTCGGTCCCGCGCTCGAACCAGCCGTGGGCGGCGATGATCGCGACGGCCGATGCGGGGTAGATCAGCGCCCGCCCAAAGCTTGCGAAGAGGTCCTCGGTGACCAGGCCGTCGAACACCGGGCCGGCATGCGACGGCGCGCCGACCAGCGCGGCGGTCGCACCGAGCAGCAGGGCCACGGCGAGCCAGCTGACCAGCGCCGATCCGCGCCGCCCGGTGAACGCGGCGACCATCATCAGGATTGTCGCGCCAATCGACAGGATCAGCTCGGGCAGCAAGGCGGCGAACCGGCCCATCAGCGCGTCGCTCCATGTTCGCTGTGCGCGGCATCCTTGCCCGGCGTCGGCGCCGAATCCCCGGCCGGCGCAACGCGCTCCATCCGCACCAGCAGCCGCCCGACGTCGTTGCGCATCGGCTTGAGGAAACTCTCCGGATAGATGCCCATCCACAAGACGGCGAGCGCGATCGGGGCAAGCAGCCACCATTCGCGGACGTTGAGGTCGGGCATTGCCGCCGCGTCGGTGTGGCGAAGCTTGCCGAAGCAGATGCGCCAGTAGAGCCAGAGCATGTAGGCCGCGCCAAGGATGATTCCGAGCGTTGCGGCGATCGCTCCCCATGTCGACGCGCGATAGGTGCCCACCAAGGCCAGGAACTCGCCGGGGAAATTGCTGAGACCCGGAAGGCCGACGCTGGCCATGGTGAAGACCATGAACAGCAAAGCGTAGCCGGGCATATTGTCGGCAAGGCCGCCGTAGCGGTCGATCTCGCGCGTGTGCAGCCGGTCGTAGACCACGCCGACGCACAGGAAGAGGGCTCCGGAGACCAATCCGTGACCAAGCATCACCAGCATCGCGCCCTCGATCCCCTGCCGGTTCATCGCGAACAGGCCGAAGGTGACGAGGCCCATGTGCGCGACGGACGAATAAGCGACGAGCTTCTTCATGTCGTGCTGCACGAGGGCGACGAGGCTGGTGTAGACCACCGCGATCGCGCTGAGGACGAAGATCAACGGAACGAACTGGGCCGAGCCGTCCGGAAACATCGGCAGCGAGAAGCGGATGAAGCCGTAACCGCCGAGCTTTAGCAGCACGCCGGCGAGGATCACCGAGCCGGCGGTCGGCGCCTGGACGTGCGCGTCGGG
>JBDTZJ010000165.1:0-3854 GCA_040005255.1 Sphingomicrobium sp. | reverse complement strand
GCAAGTCCAAGGCGACGTGGAAGATCTGGGGCAATTCCGAAGGAGCGCTCGACGAACGCATCGACCCGCAGAACCTGCCCGCGGGCCTCCTCCCCAAACCGTGGCCTGCCGGCTTCGTCAATGCCAGCCCCAACGATTATGGCTGCGCCTGGACGGAGCGTGGCGAGATATACGACCTTGTCCGCGACGCGAAAATTACCGGCTTTGCGATCGTATCGGGCGACCGCCACAGCTTCTGGGCCGGATATGCGACGTCCCAGCTCCCACCGGGGAAATTTGAGCCAGTGGGCCTCAGCTTCGTTGGCGCCTCGCTGTCGAGCGCCGGCACGATGGAAGCCCTCGAGCACCGCCCGCCAAACAAGTTTCCCTTGCGGCAGTTGTACCTGGTCGACCGTCCCGGCTCGGCAAAGCCCGACTGGACCAACAATATGCTCGTGAAGCACGGCGTCCGCTCGTGCCTCGAATACGCCAAGAGCTTCGACCTTGATCGCGCGCGTGCCGTTTCTAATCCGGAACTTTCCCCGCACATCGAATTCGTCGATACGGGCGGGCACGGTTATGCGAAGGTTCGGCTCACAGGCGATGAAATGCGCACCGAGTTCGTCTGCATCCCGCGTCCGATCACTCGCAGCGAAAGTCCGGACGGCGGACCGTTGCGCTACCGCGTGGTTCATACCGCCAAGCTCTGGGCGCCCGGCGAAAAGCCCAAGCTCACGCAGCGGGTTATCGAAGGCGATCCAGGACTTTCTATCTAGAGCTGGCGCGGCCGGGTGAACACCGACTGGTATTGGCAGGCGCTGGGCATCGCGACGGCGCTCGCCTGCGGGCTGCTGATCGGCATCGAGCGCGGTTTCGACCTCCGCGGATTGCGGCCGGGATCCCGTGTCGCGGGCGTGCGCACTTTTGCGCTGCTCGGCCTCGTTTCCGGCCTTGCCGGGCTCGCCGGGCGGTTCGGCCAGTCCTTGGCCGCCGGAGCCCTGGTTGGGGGTGCGGTCGCGGTGTTGGCAATTGGTTACGCGCACGACCCGGGCCTCAAGGAAAAGCCCGACGCCACGACCCCGGTGGCCGCGCTGGTGACCGTCGGGCTGGGCTTCATCGCCGGGTTCGGCGAGCCGCGCTTCGCCATCGCCGGCGCGACCATCGTCACCCTGTTGCTCGCGCTGAAAGCCGAGCTTCACGGACTGCTCGACAAGGTCGACGAGGCGGATGTGAAGGCGCTTGCCCGCTACGCGGTGATCGCTGGCGCCGTGCTGCCCTTCTTGCCGAGCGGCTATTACGGGCCGCTCCACGCCTGGAATCTGCAAAAGCTGTGGCTGGTGGTGGTGCTGGTCACCGGCTTCTCGTTCCTCGGCTATGCCGCCAACCGGATCTTCGGCGAGCGGCACGGGACGATCGCCACGGCGCTGATCGGCGGCGCTTATAGCTCGACCGCGGTTACCCAGTCGCTCGCGCAGCGGCTTGGCCGCGAACAGCGGGCCGGCGCGGAAAATGCCGGCATCGCGCTGGCGTCGGCGGTGATGTACCTGCGTGTGCTGTTGCTGATCGCCGTCCTGTCGACCCGTGTGCTCCTGCCATTCACGATCATCATCCTGCCGGCGCTGATCGTTGCTTGGGCCGCCGGCTCCTGGCTCTACCGCAAGGCGCCCAAGGGCGATGTGCCGGCGTCGCCGGGCAATCCGATTGCGATCGTGCCGGCGCTGGGTTTCCTCGTCTTCGTCGCCTTCGCCGCAATCGCCGCCAAATGGGCCGCCGGCCGGTTCGGCGAGCAGGGAATCGCGGTCCTGCTGCTCATCGTCGGTTCGACCGACGTTGACACGGCGATCATCACGCTGGGCAACCTGCCGTCTTCGGCGATCTCGCCATTGCTGGCGGCAATGGCCATTGCCGGGACGATCATCGCCAACATGGCGGTGAAGATCGGGATCACATTGGCTTATGCCGGTCGCCGAGGCTTGCCAGCGGTCGTTGCAATGGCCTCGAGCGTGGCGGCGCTCGCCATGATGATCGCTCTCGCCTGGACGCGGCTATGATGCGGCGACGTAATGAATACGTGTGCGCAACATTTTCGCCCTGTGCGCGAGCGCCAAGCGCAATATAGCGGTCGCCATGGCTTCCCGCATCTCGACCCTCGTCATGTTCGGCGCGACCGGCGACCTCGCCCGGCGCATGCTGCTCCCCTCGTTGTACGGGCTCGACTCCGACGACCTGCTGCCGGACGATCTGCGGATCGTCGGAACGGCGCGCACCGCGCTTGACGATGCGGGGTTCCGCGAACGCGCCGACGCCGCGTTGAAGGAGCATCTGCCCGACGGCTTTTACAGCGCCGGCATCGCCGAGCGCTTCCTGTCGCGGCTGCATTATGTGCCGGTCGACATCACCGACCCCGGCAGCTTTTCAAAGCTCGCCGAGCGGATCGGCGACCCGTGCCACGGCGTCGCCATCTTCCTATCGACGGCGCCATCGCTGTTCAAGCCGACCATCGACGGCCTGGCCGGCGCCGGGCTCGCCTGTCCCACCGTACGCATGGCGCTCGAAAAGCCGCTCGGGTCCGACCTCGAATCGAGCCGCGAGATCAACGATGCCGTGGCCGCGCATTTCCCCGAGGACCGCACGTTCCGCATCGACCATTATCTCGGCAAGGAGACGGTCCAGAATTTGCTCGCGCTCCGGTTCGCGAACCTGATGTTTGAGCCGTTGTGGAACAGCGCGCATATCGACCATGTCCAGATCACTGTTGCCGAGACCGTCGGGCTCGAGGGCCGCGGCGATTATTACGAGGCCTCGGGCGCGCTTCGCGACATGGTCCAGAACCACATGCTGCAGCTCTTGGCGCTGGTGGCGATGGAGCCGCCGAGCGACTTCAACGCGACGGCCGTGCGGGACGAGAAGGTCAAGGTCCTGCGCGCGCTGCGCCCGATCACCGCGTCGGACGTCGAGGCGATGACCGTCACGGGCCAATACGGCCGCGGCGCGATCGAGGGGGAGCCGGTGCCGGGCTATGCCGAGGAGGTCGGGCACGACAGCGGCACGGAAACCTTCGTCGCCCTGAAGGCGCACATCGACAATTGGCGGTGGAAAGGCGTTCCCTTCTACCTCAGGACCGGCAAGCGCATGCCGCAGCGCGACACCGAGATTTTCATCCAGTTCAAGGACGTGCCTTACTCGATCTTCGCCTCGCGCGGGGCGACGACCCGGCCCAACAAGCTGGTCATTGGCCTCCAGCCCGAAGAAACGATCAGCCTGTTCCTGATGTCCAAGACTCCGGGCCTCGATCGCGGCGGTGTGCGGCTGCGCGAGATCCCGCTCGACATTGGCCTCGCCAATGCGTTCAGCGAGTATCGCCGCCGCATCGCCTACGAGCGGCTGCTGCTCGACCTGATCGAGGGCGACCCGACCCTGTTCGTCCGCCGCGACGAGGTCGAGGCGCAATGGGCGTGGATCGATCGCATCCGTGCCGCCTGGGCCGAGAAGGGCGTCAGCCCAAGGCCCTATGCCGCCGGGACCTGGGGTCCCTCGGCTGCCATCGCGCTGACCGAGCGCGACGGCATCAGCTGGCACGAGTAGAAGGCGCGGCATGGCCCTCGACTCCAGAATTGCCGCGGTCACCGACCGAATCATCGAGCGCTCCAGGCCGACGCGCCGCCGTTATATCGCGCTGATGACCGAGCAGAAAGAGCGGGGCATCAACCGGCCGCGCCTGTCGTGCGGCAATTTCGCGCACGGCTTCGCCGCCGCCGGCGAGGACAAGGAGGCGATCAGCCACTTTAGCGGCCCGAACATCGGCATCGTCACCGCCTACAACGACATGCTCTCGGCGCATCAGCCCTACGGCCGCTACCCCGAGCAGATGAAGA
>JBDTZJ010000164.1:0-3864 GCA_040005255.1 Sphingomicrobium sp. | reverse complement strand
TAATAAATTCCTCTCCGGAATGGAGGATTCTGGTGGACGTTGCCCTCGCTTCGCTGTGGAGCACCATGCTCGGCTGTCCCCGGGACAGCCTGCGCGAGGCGGTGGTGCGGACGGCGGGATTTGAACCCGCACTCCCGATCTGGGAAGAGGATTTTAAGTCCCCAGCGTCTACCGTTCCGCCACGTCCGCTCCTTGAGCCACGGCGACGGTAGTGCCAGCCGTGCTATTCCGCCGTCACTTCCTTGAGGTTTAAGCGCTCGCGCATTTCCTTGCCCGGCTTGAAATAGGGCACGCGCTTGGCGTCTACGGACACGGCTTCACCGGTCCGCGGGTTGCGTCCGACGCGGCCGTCGCGCTGGCGGGTGGAGAAAGCGCCGAAGCCGCGCAGCTCGACGCGGCCGCCTTTCGCCAGCTGCTCGGTGATGGAATCGAAGATGGCGCTGACGACGCCTTCGACCTCACGCTGGGTAAGGTCCGGGAAATCGGCGCACAACTGTTGCACCAGTTCAGAACGGATCATCGGCGTCCCCGCTTTAGTTGGATCGGCCCCCAACTCCCCCATCACCGGGGGGCCGCTTGCAAGTCAGGCTGTCAGGAAAGTGTGGCGGAAGCAAGCGGCATTTACGCGGCGTCCCTCTCAAGGAACGCCGCGTTTCCCGTGACTTGGCCTACTTCTTCTTCGTCGGCTTGGCGGCCTGCGCTTCCTTCAGTGCGGCACCGAGGATGTCCCCAAGCGATGCGCCCGAGTCCGACGAACCGTACTGCGCCACGGCCTGCTTCTCCTCGGCGATCTGCAGCGCCTTGACGGAGAAGTTGGGCTTCTTCGAACGGTCGAATCCGATCACCATCGCATCGAGCTTCTGGCCAACCTGGAAGCGTTCCGGACGCTGCTCGTCCCGGTCACGGCCAAGGTCACCGCGCTTGATGAATCCGGTCGCGCCGTCGTCGCCGACCTGAACGTCGAGGCCAGGGTCCTGGACCGCGCGCACCGTGACAGTGAGAGTCTCGCCTTTCTTGACCCCACCTGCGGCTGAAGCGCTACGGGTGCCGGTACCGGTACCGGCACCGGTCCCGCCGCCTTCGAGCTGCTTGATGCCGAGCGAAATGCGCTCCTTCTCGACATCGACGTCGAGCACCTGCGCCTTGACCGTCTCACCCTTGCGGTGGAGCTGAAGCGCTTCCTCGCCCGACACGCCCCAGGCGATGTCGGACATGTGGACCATGCCGTCGACGTCGCCCTCCAGGCCGACGAACAGCCCGAACTCGGTCGCATTCTTGACCTCGCCCTCGACTGTCGAGCCGACCGGGTGCTTCTCGGCGAAGGCCGCCCACGGATTTTCCTGCGCCTGCTTGAGCCCGAGCGAAATGCGCCGCTTCTCGCCATCGACCTCGAGCACCTTGACGTCGACTTCCTGGCTCGTGCTGACGATCTTGCCCGGGTGGACGTTCTTCTTGGTCCAGCTCATCTCCGAGACGTGGACCAGGCCCTCGATGCCGGGCTCGAGCTCGACGAAGGCGCCATATTCGGTGATGTTGGTCACCCGGCCGCGGAACACACCGCCGATCGGATATTTGGATGAGGCGCCTTCCCAAGGATCGCTCTCGAGCTGCTTCATCCCAAGGCTGATGCGCTGCGTCTCGCGGTTGATGCGGATGATCTGCACCTTCACCGTGTCGCCGATCCCCAAGACCTCGGACGGGTGGTTGACCCGTTTGTAGGAAATGTCGGTGACGTGGAGCAGGCCGTCGATCCCGCCGAGGTCGACGAACGCGCCATAGTCGGTGATGTTCTTGACCACGCCCTCGATGACCTGGCCCTCCGCCAGCGATTGGATCAGGCCCGAGCGCTGCTCGGCGCGCGTCTCTTCGAGGATCGCGCGGCGCGACACGACGATGTTGCCGCGGCGGCGGTCCATCTTCAGGATCTGGAACGGCTGTGGCAGGTCCATCAGCGGCTGGACGTCGCGTACCGGGCGGATGTCGACCTGGCTGCCGGGCAGGAAGGCGACGGCGCCGCCGAGGTCGACGGTAAAGCCACCCTTGACGCGGCCGAAGATCACGCCGTCGACGCGGTTGCCGGCTTCGAATTCCTTCTCGAGCTTGTCCCACGCGGCTTCGCGGCGCGCGCGATCGCGCGACAGCATCGCTTCGCCATGGGAATTCTCCACCCGGTCGACATAGACCTCGACCTCGTCGCCGATCTTGAGCTCGGCCTTCTGGCCAGGAGCGGCGAACTCGCGCAGCGGCACGCGCCCTTCGCTCTTCAAGCCGACGTCGATCACCGCCAGGTCATTCTCGATGCCCGTGACGATGCCCTTCACCACCTTGCCTTCGAAGGTTTCGTTCTCGCCGCCGAGGCTTTCGTTGAGCATCGCCGCGAAATCGTCGCGGGTCGGGAATGTCGTGGTCGCCATGAGGGTTGTAGTCTTTCAGTTCTAATCGGGCCTGCCGCGTGGCCGCCACCGTGGCGCACCTTCACATGCGGACCTGGTCAAATGCACTGCCGCGTCCGGCTCATCCGGGAACGGCATCCCCCGGGTTCTCAGCAGTCGCGGAGCCACGGTCATGCGAAAGAGCGCGGCCGGCAGGGGAGCTGCTAGCTCACCACAGCCGTACGCGCTCGCAGACAAGCGGGCTTCCGCGAGCAGCCTAGCGCCCGGCGGACGGTGCGCGCCTTAGCTTAGAGGCGAAAGGAGGGCAAGCACCGTAACCGGTGCTCGCCCCCTTGCCGTTAGAGCCGAGCTCGCTCGAATGCCTTAGCCGCGCTCAGGGGCCGGCGGTGGCGGCGGCGGCGGAGGCGGAGGCGCCGGGCAGGTATCCGTCGCCAGGATCACCGAGCCATCCGGGCAGGTCTGCGTCGCCGGAGGCGGCGGCGGAGGCGGCGGGGGTGGCGGCGGCGGCGGCGGCGGAGGCGGCGGCGACCAGAAATTGTAGGTCAGGCTGCCCATGAAGCTCATCGCCTTGTACCGGCCGTGGAGGTCGTAAGGCGGGTAAGGCCCGCACGTTGTCCGGCAGAACGGCCCGAAGTCGAGCCCCTGCGTCTCGAAATACCGATATTTGACCCCGGCATCGACGTTGCCGCTCAGTGGCGCGCGAAGCTCGGCGAGCAACTGCCAAGCTAAGCCGTTCTCGGTGCCGGTGAAATTCAGCAGGCTCGTCGGAACGAGGCCGGCAACATATTTGACGCGAGCACCGCCAACACCCGCGCCGACGGAGAGATTCACGCCGTCATCTGGACCGAAATCGACGAGCGCGTTGATCATTCCGCTGATGACGCGCTCGTGACCAACCGACGCAAAGCCGGTGGCCAGCTGAGCGGCTTGATACTCATTGAGCGCCGCCCGGGCGATCGTCGCTCCATTCAGCTTCGAGTATTTATAACCAAGCTCACCCTCGAGCCGGAACATTCCAAAATCGTAGCCAAAGACCGCATCGGCATCGACGCCGAGCTTGTGTCGGATGCGGATGGCGTTCTCGACATTGCCCGCCGTACTGGTCAGCCGGAGGCTCAGAGGCGAAGGCCTGAGCAAGCCGGCGTCGATCCCGACATAAGGCGCGCCGTTGCGTGCAAGTGCCGGCGTCGCGAAGGCCGTGGATACAAGTGCCGCGGCAATCATGAGCTTGCGCATGATTGAAATCCCCTTTGTTCCGCCGTCGAGCATTCCTCGACTCTGGGCTGAAACTACGGAAAACCAATGCGTCCAACAAGCCGCCAGCGTTGCACCAAAGCCGCACTCCGCGGATTAAATCACGCCCTCGGTAGGAGTTTTCCTATTGATAGTAGGGAACAAATGATGAACATGCCCCCGTGGAGTCGCAACGCATGCTCATCCTTGATCCCGCCATTCTGATCGCCATCGCGGC
>JBDTZJ010000163.1:0-3904 GCA_040005255.1 Sphingomicrobium sp. | reverse complement strand
GGCATGTCGATGCCGGGGTTGAGCTGCGGGTCGTCGGGCATGACATCCCAGTTGAGGATGTCCGAGAGCAGGATCAGGCCGTTCAGGTCGACGTCCTTGTTCTGAAGCGCCAGTGCGAGCCCGGCGGCGCGCATGGTGCCGTAGCTCTCCCCGAACACATATTTGGGCGAGGTCCAGCGACCGTATTTGGTCAGGAACTGGGTGATGAATTGGCCGAAGGCGTCGACGTCCTGGTCGACGCCGTAGAAGGCCTTTTCCTTGTCCTTGCCGGCGATGCGGCTGAAGCCGGTGCCCGGCGCGTCGATGAACACCAGGTCGCTGGCGTCGAGCAGGCTTTGGTCATTGTCGACGACCGAATAGGGCGCTGGGGTATGACGCGAGTCGACGGTGACGACGCGGACCGGGCCGAATGCGCCCATCCGCAGCCAGACGGTCGATGAACCCGGGCCGCCGTTGAACAGGAAGGTGATGGGGCGGCGCGCGGCCGCAACGCCTTGCTGGAAATAGGCGGTGTAAAACATCGACGCTTCGGGCTTGGGCGCGTTCTTGTCCTTGTCATCCTTGTTGTCGGCGGACTTGATGCCCGCGTCGGCCTCGGCCGCGTCAGTGTCCGACCAATCCTTGGCATGGACGACGAGCGTGCCGGCGACGGCGTCAAAAGCGATTGGCTGCCCGCCGACGGTGACGGTGCCGGTGGAGCGCACCTCGCCCGGGTGGAAGAAGCCGCGCGCCGGATTGCCGGAGTCGGCCTTGGCCGCGACTTCTGTCCGCGGTGGGTGCTTCGCCTTGGCTTGGCGGTTTGGGGCAGCAGCGCTGGCTGACGAGGCGATCATCGCGACGGCGGCGAGGAATATCGGCGATTTCATGGCCGCCGCTGTCGCAGCGCCGCCGTAACGAAACAAGTGTCCGCGCGCGTCAGGCGCCGCGTTTGCAGACGAGCACCGGCCATTCGCCGAATCCGCGGTCGGCGATGCTGAGTTTTTGTTTCTTATAAGCCTTGGCGACGGTGCCGGCCTGGCTGTCGAGCAGGCCTGCAAGAATGATGGTTCCGCCTGGGGCGAGGGCCCTGGCAAAGTTCGGCGAGAGTTCGATCAACGGTCCGGCTAGGATGTTGGCGACGATGAGGTCGAAGGGCACCCGCGCCGCAAGCAGCGGCGAATCCAATCCGTCCGCCACCACCAGGAGCAGCTCTCCGGCCCCATGACCGAGCGGAATCCCGTTGATCGCGGCATTGTCGCGCGCCACGTCAACCGCGACCGGATCGATGTCGGTCGCGATGCACCGCGCCTCCGGCCAAAGCGCCAGCGCGGCGAAGGCGAGCAGGCCGGTGCCGGTACCGATGTCGGCGATGTTCGCGAACCGCGCGCCGGCGCGCTCAAGCTTGTCGAGCGCGGTGAGGCAGCCGCTGGTCGTTGCGTGTTGGCCGGTGCCGAACGCGAGGCCTGCGTCGATCTCGAAATTGATCCGCTCGGGGTCGGGCGGAGAGGTCGGGGTGTGCACGTGGAAGCGGCCGGCGCGGATCGGCTGCAGCCCGGCCTGGCTCATCGTCACCCAATCCTGTTCGCCGAGTTTCTCGACTTGCGGCGGGCCGGAGCCGAGGCTGGTCAACAGCGCGATGTCTTCGCCGGTCGGCTCGTGGTCGAAATAAGCGTGGATGACCCACTCGTCGGGTTGGGACGCGTCGGGCTCGTCGGCAACCAGCACTGGCGGGCTGGGAGTGTTCGGAAAAGGGTCGGCATCGGCAATCGCCTCCGCCTGCGCGCGGGTGCACGGAACCGTGATCCGGAAGCTCACGCCTTTGGATCGGGCGGGGGCGCGGCTTCCTTCGCCAGCCGATCGTCAAGGTCATGTGACCGCTGGGCCGCGTAAGTCTTGCAGGCCTGGTCATCGAGCAGCGGACGACCCAGCGCCAGCCGGTGCGGAATGTCGCTTGCCGAAGGATGCGGGGTCAGCAGGATTTCGCACGGGCTGGCGGCGATCTTGGCGATCGAGGCGCGGTAGGCGGCGAGATATGCGGGATGGTCGCTAAAGCGGTAATTGGGGCCGCTGACGGGTGTGAGGCTGTCGGCATAGACGATCGTCCGGCACACGCCGCCGTCGCAACTAACCCAGCGCCAGCTGAGCGCTCCCGGCGTGTGACCCGGCGTCGCCATCGCGGTCAGCATCAGATTGCCGAGCCGCACTTCCCCACCGTCAGCGACGACGCGGCCGACGGGGACAGGCGGGAAGGGCAAAATGACCCCGAACTGCGGGTCGTCGGTCGCGGGAACGCCGGACGCCAGGACTTTCGCCGCTGCAGCGGATGTCATCACCGTCGCGCCGCTGAGCCGCTGCAGCTTGGCGATGCCGCCGACATGGTCGAAATGCTCGTGGCTGGTCAGGATGTAGCGGATGTCCTGAACCCGGAAGCCGAGCGCGCGGATATTGTCGGCGATGAGGTCGGCAGCGCTCTCGGGTCCCCCGTCGATCAGAATATCGCCGTCGGTGCCCACGATCAGGACCGACGAAATGCCGCAGGTGCCGACGAGATAGGTGTTGGCATGGATGCGCACCGGCGGCGCGCGCTTGTCCGAATCGTCTGACTTGTCGCAGGCGAGCGCCCAGTGCGGGCCGGCGCTCTCGATCGGTGCACGGGGCTGCTCGATGACGCGCGGCTTGCCCAACGGAATCGCCAGTTGCGCCGCGGCGAGGAGCGCGATGCTTATCTTAGCGAACATAGCTGGCTCCATTGACGTCGATCACGCTGCCGGTTGACGACGCCGGAGCCTCGGTCGCCAGCCAGCGGATGACTTCGGCGACCTCGTCAGTCGAGGCGACGCGGCCAAGCGGGATATCGGCGATGATCTGCGCGCCGCCGCGCCCCTGGAGATATTCGGCCGTCATTTCCGATACGGTGAAGCCAGGGGCTACGCCGAAGCACAATATGCCTTCGCCGGCATAGCCGCGCGCGATCGTCTTGGTCATTCCGACCATCGCCGCCTTCGACGCGGCATAGTGCCAGTGCTGCGGAGAATCTCCGCGATAGGCGGCGCGGCTGGCGACGTTGATGATCCGGCCCCTGATTTCTCCTTTGGCCCCGCCCCGATCAAGGAAATGCGAGACGGCCAGGCGGCACAGGTCGGCTGCGGCCTGCAGGTTGATCGTCAGCGTGCGGTGCCAGGCGGCGTGCCATTCGTCGTCGGGCGCATTGTCCGCGACAGCCTCATAGATGCCGGCATTATTGACCAAAGCGTCGACCTCGCCGCCGAGCTCGTCGAGCGCCGTGTCCCAGATGTCGCGCGGGGCCGCCGGGTCCATTAGGTCCCCGGCGATCAGCTCGTCGCTGCCTTTGGTCGAATGGCCAACGACGCGGTGGCCGTGCTTCTTGAGGTGCGAAAAAGCGGCCGCGCCGATGCCGCGGCTGGCGCCGGTGATGAGGATGTTCATTTCCCCCGACTACCGCTGCGCGGGCAGCGGGGGAAGAACTCTACGCAGCCATGCCGTTGACGAACGCCTTGGCGGTCGATTTGAAGTTGCTGATCTGCTCGGAGAAGCGGCCGAAGCCCTGCTCGACCTCGTCGATGTCCTTGGCAACATTCTCCGTGTCAGATCGGATCGCGGCGATCGTCGAGCTCATCGAGTCGGCCGCAAGCGCGGTCTCGTCGACCGCGGCGGTGATCATCGTCACCGTCTGCGCCTGCAGTTCCATCGCTTCGCGGATGCGGTCGGCTGAGGTCTGGACCTCTTCCACCGTGCCCTGGATCGAACCGTTGGCTTCCACCGTCTGGCGGGTCGCCTGCTGGATCGCCGTGATTTTCGCGGTGATATCGTCGGTCGCGCGAGCCGTCTGTGAAGCGAGGCTCTTCACCTCCTGCGCGACGACCGCGAAGCCGCGGCCGGCATCGCCCGCGCGCGCCGCCTCGAT
>JBDTZJ010000032.1:0-13231 GCA_040005255.1 Sphingomicrobium sp. | reverse complement strand
TCGCCGAGCACGCCCCACAGGTTCGGGCCAAGCTGGTTGGCGCCGCCCTTGTCGGCATTGTGGCAGGCCAGGCACTTGTTGAAGATCTGCTGCCCCTTGGCCGGGTCGGCCTTGGCGAGATAGACTTCGATCGGCTGCTCAGCAGTCGCTCCCGCCTCGCCCTCCTGCTCCACGCCGGCGATCGGGTATCCCATCTTCTCGGGGCGCTCCGCATGGAACATCTCGCCGGCGACGATCGACGATCCAAGCGCCACGATCCCTGCGAACAGCACCCAGCCGGCGATGGTGTTGAAACGGTCGTCCATGAAGATTCCCTGTTGATCCCGGAACCGGGCGGAATGGATTTGCGCCGCCTCTTAAGGTCGGGCGCTGGCTAACTCAAGCCGCGCGCCGCGCGGCCAGGACCAGTTCCGCGGCACGCCAATAGAGCGTCGGAAGCCCGGCCTCGGCAAGCCGTCCCAGCGGCTGCCACCACCCCTCCCCCTCGGGCTCGGCGCGAGGGACGAGGTGCAGGTCGAGCGAGAAGTGGGTGAAGACGTGGCGAACGGTTCCGATGGCGTTCAATCGATCCGGGACCGCTTCGCCCCAATCACTGCCGGGCAGCGCCGCCATGCCGCCGAGCATGCCTCTGGCGGGCCGGCGCACCAGCCACACCGAGCCGCCGCGCTCGATCCAGTAGGCGATGCCGTGCCGATGCGGCCGCGCGGCGCGCTTCCACGGCTCGGGGAAGGCTCCCGGATCGCTGCTGGCGAAGGCGACGCAGTCTGACGCAATCGGGCATTCGCCGCAGCGCGGAGCCTTCGGCCGGCAGATCGTCGCACCGAGGTCCATGACAGCCTGGACCAAATCGCCCGGACGGTCGCCCGGCATCATCTCCAGCGTGAGCCGCTCGACTTCCGGCCGCGACGGCCGCTTGAGGCCGTGCAACCGCGCCACGACGCGTTCGACATTGGTATCGACCGCTGCGGCACGCTCCCCGAACGCAATCGCGGCGATGGCCGCGGCGGTGTAGGCGCCGACGCCCGGCAGCTGTCGAAGACCGGCCGCCGTTTGCGGGAAGCCGCCGCGCCGTGCGACCTCGCGGGCACAGGCGATCAGGTTGCGGGCGCGGGCGTAATAGCCAAGGCCGGCCCACTCGGCGAGGATCGCTTCGTCGCTCGCCGCGGCGAGCGCCTCGACCGTCGGCCAGCGTTCGACGAACCGCTCGAACCGCGGCCGTACAGCCGCAACCGTCGTCTGCTGGAGCATGACCTCGCTCAGCCATACCCGATAGGGGTGGGGCGGCTCCTCGCCCGGCGGCGATCGCCACGGCAGGCGCCGGAACTTATCCACATAATGTTGAAGCAAGCGCGCGGCGGTGTTGGCGGTCACCTTTTCGCTATGGCATGGTCGAGGTCGATGTCGAAGAGGCTGCCCGACAAAGAAGATTCGCCGAGGAGCTGCCGCCCGCGCTCCGCGGGTGAGTTCGTTGGCGATATCGGCGGCCAATCGTTCAAACGCTTCGGTTTCGTCCAGCATTCGATCGTCAGCCGCTGGGCCGAGATCGTCGGCCAGCGTTACTCCAGGGTCTCGTCCCCGGAATCGATCAAGTTCCCCGCAGGCAAGAAGGCCGGCGGGGTCCTGACTTTGCTCGTCGAGGGCGCCCACGCGCCGCTGATCCAGCATCTGACGCCGATGATCGTCGATCGGGTCAACCGCTTCTTCGGCTATGCGGCGATCAACCGCATCGTCTTCAGGCAGGGCAAGCCGCCCGCCCAAGCGCCAAGACCTGAGCGGCCGCAGCTCCGCCCGGTGCCGAAGGAGCTTGGCGAGGGGCTGCGCGAGATCGCCGATCCAGAGCTCCGCCACTGCCTGGAGTCGCTTGCCGCGCAAATTGTCGCTAGCAGCGGCCCTCCGTCGCTCAGACAAGAGGGCGACGACCCGATACCCGAGATCAACCGGAGCAAGTGAATGAAGGTGCGCACTCTCCTGGCGTGCAGTATGGCTGTCCTGGCGCTCGCCGCGTGCAACAAGAACAAGAATGAAGGCGCCGGCACCCCGGCCGCCAACGACAGGATCCAGATTACGCAGGCGACGCCGCCTCCCGGCGGGACCTGGGCCGACGTGGTCAATGCGAGCTCGGCGGGCGGATTCGTGATGGGCAACCCCAACGCCAAGGTGAAGCTGCTCGAGATCGGCTCGCTGTTCTGCCCGTACTGCAAGCGGTTTGAGGACGAAGGCTCGCCGTTGCTGGTCGAGAAATATGTGAAGCCCGGCAATGTCAGTTGGGAATTCCGGCCCTACGTGATCCACGGGCCGATCGACGTGGCGGCGAACATCGTTGCGCGCTGCAGCGGCCTGAAGACCTTCTTTCCGCTGACCAAGGCGCTGTACAAGGACCAGCCGATCCTGGAAGCAAAGATCCAGGCGACGCCGCAGGACAAGATTACCGAGATCCAGAACCTGCCGACCAAACTGGTGTTCGTGGCCTACGCAAACCTGCTCGGGCTGCAGGACTGGGCGGCGGCGCGCGGCGTGCCGCAGGCCAAGAGCAATCAGTGCCTTAGCGACCAGAAGATGATCGACCGCGAGGTGCAGATTACCAGTGATGTGAACACCCAATATCCGGAGTTCTCGGGAACTCCGGCGTTCGTGCTCAACGGCAAGATGCTTCCCAAGACGGGGAACTGGGAACAGCTCCAGCCGCAATTGGACGCAGCCCTGAAGTGATGAAGGCAGCTTTCGCGATTGCCCTGACCTTCGCTTTCTCGGGCATGCCCGTGACAGCTGTGACGGGCCGGCCGTTGGTAAAGCCCAAGATCGACTGGGCGCGCACCGTTGTTCGCACTCCTGCGGGCGGCTTCAGGATGGGAAGTCCGGCCGCGAAGGTGAAGCTGGTCGAATATGGCTCCCTTGCGTGCCCGCACTGCCGCCAATTCGAGCAGACCGGATACAAACCCCTGGTCCAGCAATATGTCCGCACCGGCCGAGTAAGTTACGAGTTCCGCAACCTGCTTCTCAACGCGCCGGATCTTTCGGTGAGCCTGCTCGCGCACTGCGCTGGCGCGGCCAACTTCTTCCCAATGTCGGAGGTGGTCTACGCCACCCAGCCGCAGTGGTTGGACAAGGTCAGCGCCATTGGCGATGCGGAGCACGCCGAGATTGAGAAGATGACTGACCAGCAGCGGCTCACGCGGCTCGCCGAAATCGCGGGATTTCCGCAGATTGCGGCGCGCTTCGGTGTGACGCCCGCCAGGGCCCGCCAATGCCTTGCGGATCCGAAAGGGCTTCAGCGGCTGCTGGAGTCAACGAAGGCGGCCGAAGACGCCGGCATCACTCACACGCCGACCTTCCTCATCAACGGCAAGGTCACTGACGCTGCGACATGGGACGGCCTGGAGCCTGAGCTCAAGGCCGCTCTCGGCGGCTAGGGCAGTCTTGGGGAGGGGCGAGCAAGGTTGAGGATCAGGCGGCTCAAGCTCATCGGCTTCAAGAGCTTCGTCGAGCCGGCCGAGCTCAGGATCGAGCCGGGCCTGACTGGCGTCGTCGGGCCGAATGGCTGCGGCAAGTCCAACCTGCTCGAAGCCATCCGCTGGGCGATGGGCGAATCCAGCCCCAAGTCGCTGCGCGGTGGGGGCATGGACGACGTCATCTTTGCCGGCACGGCCACTCGTCCGTCGCGCGATTTCGCCGAGGTTTCGATCCTCGTCGAACGCGATGCGACCGATGAAGGCGGGGCCGAAAGCGAGGTCACGCGCCGGATCGAGCGGGGCGCCGGTTCTGCCTATCGGATCGACGGCCGCGACGTTCGCGCCAAGGATGTGTCGCTGCTGTTCGCCGACGCCGCCACGGGCGCCCACTCGCCTGCCCTGGTCAGCCAGGGCAAGATCGGCGCCGTCATTGCTGCCAAGCCCGTCGAGCGCCGCCAGCTGCTCGAGGAAGCTGCTGGAATTTCGGGCCTCCACGCACGGCGCAAGGACGCGGAGCAGAAGCTGCGCGCCGCGGAGGCCAATCTCACCCGGCTCGGAGAGATCCTCAACGACCAGGAGCAGCGCGCCGCGCAGCTGCGGCGCCAGGCGCGTGCCGCCGAACGCTATCGCAAGCTGACCGAACAGATCCGCGGCGTGGAGGCGCGGTTGCTCCATGCGCGCTGGGCCGAGGCCGAACGCGCCGCCGAGGCCGCGACCGCGGAAGCCACGGCGGCGGCCGAGGAAGTGGAACGGATCCACGAAGCGATCGTGGCTGCTCAGGCCGCGCATGACGGCGCCAATGCCGAGCTCAACGCCAAGCGGACCGCGCTCAGCGAATTGCGCGAACAGGGGCACGAGCTGGCGCATCAGCTGGCCGGGTCGCGGGCACGGCGCGACACGGTCGCGCGCCGGCTGGCGGAGCTCGAACGACTCGAAGCGTCGCTCGCCGCGGACATGCAGCGTGAGGAGGCGCTGAAAGGTGACGCCGCGCGCGCGATCGCGACCCTCGATGCCGAGCGCGCAGCGATCACCCGCCGGCTTGAGGATTCCGAGGCACATTCTGCGCGGATCGCGACCGAGCTCAGCGCAGCGGAGAGCGCGTCGCGCGAAGCCGAAGCAGCCCTCGCGGAACTGCTGGCGCGCCAGGCGGCGATGCGCGCCGAGCGCCGGGTTGCCGACGCAGCTTTTGAGGCGGCCAAAACGCAGCTCGCTCGCACCGAGCAGGAGCGGCACAAGCTCGCCGAACAATCGCAAGCGCTCGGCGACGGCAGCGAGCAGCTTCGTGCCACGGACGAGGCGCAAGCAAGAGCCACGGTTGCGGCCGAGGCGCTCGCAGCGGCCGAGGCGACGCGGGTTGAGGCCGAGCAAGGCCGCGCGGCTGCCGCCGAGGCGCGCGATGCCGTGGAGAGCCAATTGGCTTCGGCCCGCGCGGGCTTATCGGCAGCGAAGTCGGAGCATGATGCGCTGGCGCGCGCGCTCGAGCATGGCGGCGGCGCGGCGATCGCCAGCCTCAAGGCCGAACCCGGCTACGAGCGGGCGCTCGCTGCGGCACTGGGCGAGGATGCTGATGCCGCCATTGGCGGCGAGGGTCCGCGCCGCTGGCAAGGGAGCGACGTGCTTTCCGGCGATCCGCCGCTTCCGGTCGGCACGGAATACCTCGCCGACCATGTGAGCGCGCCGAAGGAGCTGCTGCGCCGGCTGAAGCAGGTTGCGGTCGTCGAGGAGGATCAGGGCCAGCCGCTCGCGGTCGGACAGCGGCTGGTAACTCGGGACGGCCTTCTCAGGCGATGGGACGGCTATGTCGCCATGGGCGCAGGCGCCGCGACGGCCGAGCGGCTGCTCCGCGCGAACCGCCTCGCGCAATTGGCCGCTGAGTTGCCCGCCGTCGAGACGGCGGTCGCAGCCGCCTTGGCTGAGCGCGATCGCGTGCTCGCCGAGATGGAGCAATGCCGCAAGGCCGCCGAGGAAGCGAGAACCGCCGCTTTGTCGGCTGAACGAGACGCGCGCGAGGCCGCTCGGGCGATCGACTCTGCCGCCGCCGCCCTGGAGCGGATGGAGGCGCAGCGCGCAAGCCTCGAGCAGCGGCAGGGCGACCTGGATCCGGTGCTCGATGCATCGCGCGAAGCGGTTGCAGCGGCCGAGCGCTCGCTGGCCGCGTTGCCCGACCCGGCGGCACTCGAACAGGACGTCGAGACGTCGCGCGCGAAGGCGGCGACGGCGGCTTCGGCAGTCGCCGACAAACGGGCTGAAGCCGCGACCAGGGCTCGCGAGACCGCGGCCGACCGCGAGCGGTCAAGCGCCGCCGGGCGCGAGCAGGCCGAGTGGCGCAAGCGGCAGGGTGACGCCGAGCAGCGCCTCGCCTCGGCGATTGAACGGCAGAAGCAGCAGGCCGCAGAACGCGCCGGGCTGGAAAAGGAACCGGCCGAGCTCGACGCGAAGATCGCCGAGCTCGAGCATGCCAACGACCAAAGCCAGGCGCGGATCGGTGAAGCGGCCGCCGCCGAGCGCGAGGCCGAGGAATCCGTCGTCGCGGCTGCGCAGCAGGTCGCAGCGGTCAACGAAAGCTCCGCCGACACGCGCGAGCGACGCGCGGCCGCAGCGGCCCGGGCCGAGGCTCAGCAAGCGCGGAGCGCCGAGTTTGCGAAGGCCGCGGTCGACAAGTTCGAGGTCGTTCCCCAGCGCCTTCCCGAGAAGCTCGGCTTCGACGCCGACGAACCGCGCAACGCGGATGAAGAAGCGGCTACGCTCGAGCGGCTGACCGCGGAGCGCGAGCGGATCGGCCCGGTCAATCTCGTTGCCGAGCAGGAGCTGGCGGATCTCGACGCCCAGCGCACCAGGGGCGCCGAGGAAGCCGACGAGCTAACCCAGGCAATCCATCGCCTCCGCGGCTCGATCGGCAATCTCAATCGCGAAGGCCGCGTGCGGCTGCTCGAAGCCTATGAGAAGGTCGACGCCCACTTCCGCCGGCTGTTCACGACCCTGTTCGACGGCGGGCAGGCGCATCTCGAGCTCGTGGAAAGCGACGACCCGCTCGAGGCCGGCCTCGAAATCATGGCCCAGCCGCCGGGCAAGCGGTTGTCGACGCTGACCCTGCTGTCGGGCGGCGAGCAGGCGCTGACCGCGGTCGCTTTGATCTTCGCCATCTTCCTCACCAATCCCGCGCCCATCTGCGTCCTCGACGAGGTCGACGCCCCGCTCGACGATGCCAATGTCGAGCGCTTCTGCGACCTGCTTCATCGCATGACGGAGGAGACCGACACGCGCTATATGATCGTCACTCACAATGCCGTGACGATGAGCCGCATGGACCGGCTCTATGGCGTGACGATGATCGAGAAAGGCGTCAGCCGGCTGGTTTCGGTCGACCTCGGCGGCGCGGAGACGCTACTAGCAGCGGAGTGAACGAACGCTTCATACCGCCCTGCCCGCCCCGCCGCCCCAAGCCCGTCCACAGCTTGCGCGGCCTCTGCGGCGAGCGGGCGCGAACCGCCGTTTATGGCTGGTCGGAACTTGCCTTCAACACGTGGCACATCAAGCGCAACGTACTCGGTCACACAGTGCACATCGTGCTTCATCCCGACTTGGTTCAGCGCGTGCTGCTCGACAATGCCGCCAATTACGAGAAGCCGCAGCTGGTCAAACGCTTTCTCGCTCGCACGACCGGGCGCGGCCTCTTGACCTCGGACGGGGAGCTGTGGCGCGCCCAGCGCAAGATCGTCGCCGCGAGCTTCACGCCGCCGGCCGTCGATGCCCTCGTGCCCATCTTTGCCGGCGTGGGAGAGCGAATGGCGGCCGGCTGGCACGCTGGCACGCGCGACATGGCCATCGAGGCAACGGCGGCGACCATGACCGTGATCTCCGACGCCCTGTTCAGCGGCGATCCGCGGATCACCAGCCGCGTCGCGATGGATCATATCACCGCGGCAATGGAAGGTGCCGGTGAGGCCCGACTGCAGCTGCTGCTCGGGCTGCCCATCGTGCCCGTCAGCCGTCGGGGACTACGTGCCAGGCAGGGGCAGCAGTTCCTTCGGCGAACGCTCGGCGAGATCGTCCGCGAGCGCCTCGGCGACGATGCTCCGGACGATTTCATGACCGGCGTGATCCGCGCGCTGATGGAGCGTTTCCCCCAAGACGATGCGATCGAGCTCGCGGTGGACAATGCCGCCACTTTCTATCTCGCCGGCCATGAGACGACCGCGAACACCACGGCCTGGACCCTCTATCTTCTGTCCGAGCAGCCCGAATTGCAGGATCAGGCGGCAGCGGAGGCTCAAGCTGCGTTGGCTTCGCAGGCCGATGCCCACCTGCCCGAGCGATTGCCGCTGCTGCGGGCGATCCTTGAGGAGAGCTTGCGCCTGTACCCGCCGGTTCCGCGCTTCGACCGCGAGGCGGTCGCCGCCGACACATTGGGCGAACATGAGATCATGCCCGGCGAGCTTGTCTCGATCTGGCCGTGGATCATTCACCGCCACAAGAAGCTGTGGAGCGATGCCGACGCCTTTGACCCGCAGCGATTCGCACCCGGCCGCAAGAATGACCGCCACCGCTTCCAATATCTGCCATTCGGCGCCGGACCGAGGACATGCGTCGGCGCGCGCCTGGCCATGGCGGAAGCGCTAACGATTCTCGCGACGTGGCTCAGCCGCTGGCGTTTCACTGCGGTGCCGGGCCGGCAGGTCCAGGTGTCAGGAATGGTCACGCTGCGGCCCAAGGGCGGGCTGCCACTTCGATTATCCCGGCGCTGATCAATATCCCCGAAATCAGCGGCGAGCACGGCCGCGCAGAACGTGTATCAGCAGCGCGGGAACTGCCGCCAGCCCAAGGTTAGAATTCGTAGCTCAGCTTCAGCCGCAGTTCGCGCTTTTCATGATCGCCCAACTCCAGCGAGGAGCCTTGGCGGCTGGGCGAGCCGAACAATTGCGGCAGCCACGTCGCGGTCAGCGACCATTCGCCGGCGGCGTAGTGGACGGTGGGTCCGGCATAGAGTGCGTAATTCTCGCGGTGCAGGCCGTGGGTCCAGTCCGGATAAACGCTGTGGTAGCGGCCTTCGACACCGAGCCACAACTTCGGCGTGGCGCGATAGGACAGGCCCGACGCGACCTCGAGATTGAGCTCCTTCTCCCAATCGGGCTCGTCGAGACCGGCGGCCTCCGTATCTTCTCGCTCCCACTCGGGCTCGAGCGTCAGGTTGGCCGCCCAGACGAGCCTGTCGTCGGCGAAGTTCTTCTGGACGATTGCCTTGAGCTCGAGCTCATATTCGGCGCTCCTCTCGCCGGTTACCTTGTGGATTCGCGCCCAGCCCGGCTCGGCGTACAGCGCGAAACCGACGCGCCCATGACGCGGCTCACGCAAGGCGTAGATGAATTCGGCGGACAGGCCCTGGAAGGCGAAGTCGCGATGCACTGGTTCGAGGCCGGGTTCAGCATTGCGGATTTGATGGCCCGCGAAATTTGCATAGACCGCGGCCTTGAAATGGTCCGTGATACCGCGCTCGACCTCGAGGCGATAATCCTGCGCGGCATAATGGCCATCGGACTTGCCGCGCCGGTCCGTTGCCCACAGCGAAAGCTCGGTCTCGCCGGCTTCCTCGGTCTGCGCGGTGTAGACATAGCCGAATTCGGGCCCAGCTGCAGAAGCCGACACGTTGCTCACAAACGCCATCGCGCCGACTGCCGCAGCGCGCACCTCAACACCCATCTACGAGACCCCTTAACCGCTGTTGTGAGCGTGTCGCTAATGCGAGTCGTTCTCAATTGCAATAAGGGCAGTGCTTAGCCGGCGATCTCCTCCGCCCGGGCCTTGATGCGCTTCAGGTCACGCAGAAAGAACCTCTTCTCTTCGAGCTTCCGATCCTCTTTCCGGACTGCGGGGACTGGAGCTCCGCCAGGTCAGGCTTGCCGGACCACGGAGTGCTGCCTATCGCCTGAGCGCATGAACACCGCGCTCCTTCGCACCGCCGCTTCGCTCCTGCCCCTCTTCGCCCTAGCTGCCGCCGCGTCGCCAGCTTCGGCACCGGTCACGCCGATGACCCCCGACGTGGTCGCGAAATACGACCAAGTGATGCCGTGGGCCGATTTCGTCCGGCGCGAGGTGATGGTTCCGATGCGCGATGGAACCAAGCTTTACACCGCCATCGTCTTCAAGAAGGGCACGACCAACGCTTCGATCCTGCTGTCGCGCTCGCCCTATGATGCGCACGGGTCGACGCACCGCAACGCGAGCCAGCGGATCGTCGATATCCTGCCCGCGATGGATGCCGACTTCGCCAACGACGGTTACATTCGCGTCTACCAGGACATCCGCGGCATGCACCGCTCCCAGGGCAACTGGGTGCTCACGCGGCCGATAGCCGGGCCGCTCAACAAGACCGGCATCGATGAGAGCACCGACGCCTATGACACCATCGACTGGCTCGTGAAGCACGTGCCTGAGTCCAACGGCCGCGTTGGCACGATCGGCTCGTCCTACCTCGGCTTCACGACCTTGATGACCGAGATCAACCCGCACCCGGCGCTGAAGGCGGCGGTGCCGGAAAGCCCGATGGTCGACACCTGGATCGGCGACGACGACTTCCACAACGGCGCCTTCCGCCTGCCCTCGTTCGACTATTTCCTGTCGATGAGCACGGGCAAGGGCGATGATACCAACGCCGCGATCGCGCGCGGCCAGGGCGACGATTACACCGCTTACCTCGAGGCGGGCTCGGCCGGTGACTTCGCGAGGCGGTGGCGCGTCGACCAGGTGCCCTTCGTGCGCAAGGTGATGGAGAACCCGGCCTACACCGAATTTTGGCAACTGCAGGCGGTCGACAAATGGTTTGCGGCTCGCGGCCTTTCCGTCCCGACCATGCTCGAGGTCGGCCAGTGGGATCAGGAGGACAGCTATGGCGCGCCGGCGGTCTATCGCGCGCTCAAGGACAAATATGAGGGCACCGGCCTGCTTCACCTCGTGATCGGCCCGTGGCGCCACTCGGGGGCCAATCACTACGGCTATGAGCTCGGCGACCTGACCTTCACCGGCGACACCGCCGAGGAGTGGCGCGCCCGCTACATGAAGCCGTTCCTCGACCATTATCTCAAAGGAGCGCCCGACCCGCGCACCCCGCCCGTCATCACTTATGCGACGGGCGTGAACCGCTGGGAGGAAAGCCCCAGATGGCCGATGGGGACACCAACGCCGCTCTACCTCGGCGAAAACCACAGTGCGACATTCGAGCGGCCCGGCGCGTCAGGCCATGACGATTACCTCTCCGACCCGGCGAACCCGGTGCCGTTCCTGCCGCGGCCGATCAACATGGCCGACGACGAGCAGTGGCACGGCTGGCTGGTGCGCGACCAGCGCTTCGTCGGCGGCCGCCCGGACGTCATCAGCTACACCACCGCTCCATTGACCTCCCCCGTCCACGTCATGGGACCGCCCCAGGTCGATTTGTTCGCCGCGACCAGCGGCACCGACAGCGACTGGGTGGTCAAGCTCATCGACGTTTATCCGAACGATATTCCGGAGGCGCGCTCACAGGGGTCCAAGCCAAGCATGGCCGGCTACGAGCTGCCGATCGGGATCGACATCTTCCGCGGCCGCTACGTCCACGATCTTGCCCATCCCGCCCCGTTGCAGCCGGGGAAGATCGAGGAATATCGCTTCGGCCTGCCCAATGTCGATCACGTCTTCCTGCCCGGCCACCGCATCATGGTGCAGATCCAGTCGAGCCTGTTCCCGCTCTACGACCGCAACCCGCAGAGCTTCGTGCCCAACATCTTCAACGCGAAAGCGGGCGAATACAGGCAAGCGACGCAGAGCGTGTACCGCGGCGGCGCAACGGCGAGCGCGGTGCTGCTGCCGGTCGTGCCCTAGCCCAGCGCGGCGGCCTGCTCCTGCGGGCTGCCCATCATCCGTTTGCCGAGCACGACCTTGAATGCGGCGAATGCGACCAGACCAAACGCGGCGCTGGCGACGTGGATCAGCCAGAAGGTCGTCGTCGGCAGGCTCGAGTAAAGACCGCCGACCCAGCCGACCACCGCGTTGGCGAGGAAGAAAGCCAGATAATAAAGTCCGATTACGGTCGCGTTGATTTGCTTCGGCGCGATCTTCGAGAACAGCGCGAGCGCGATGGGCAGGATGTGCGCGAACGCGATGCTGTTCAGCAGATGGAACAGCACCGGCCAGAACAGGCTGATCTTGCCGCCGTGCGGTTGCGTGAGCGCCGCCATGAACAGGCACAGGCCACCGGCGATGGAAAACAGGCTGCCAATGATCATCTTGCTGATTTCGTCCGGTTCGCGACGCTTGGTCCCGTACCATTTCCAAAATGCTGCGACGGCGACGAGCATGGAAAAGCTCAACGCGGCGTCAAGGGTGATCAGCCAGCTGCTGGTGTTGTTGAGCAAGGTCAGGTCGAACTGCTGATCGCCCCACACCAGATAGGCGTTGAAAATCTCCTGATTAGTCAACAACGCGACCGCCATCACCGGGATCAGGATCACGAGATAAAGGACGCACATCCAGTCCTCGCGGCCGAGCCTCTCGCGTTCCTTCCGCTCCTGACGGGTGGGCCGTTCGTCGGGCGCCAGCCAGCGCCTCCCCGATAGATAGATGATCAGCCCGAGGACCATGACGACCCCGGCGCAGCCGAAGCCGTAATGCCAGCCGACCTTTTGTCCCAGCGTGCCGGAGACCAAAGGCGCGACGATCACACTGACGTTGATGAAGATATAGAAGATCTGAAACGCCATCGCGCGGCGAAGGTCGTTCGGGCCGTACAGGGCGCCAACCTGGCTCGCGATATTGCCCTTGAAGGCGCCGACCCCGAGCAGCAGCGATAGCAGCGCGAGCAGGAACGCGGGCTCGACCGCCATCAGGAAATGGCCGATCGCCATCAGCACGCCACCGATGATGAGGGTCGTGTTGCGTCCGAGCCAACGGTCGGCGATGATCCCACCGAAGATTGGCGTCAGATAGACGAGCGCCGTGTAGGTCCCGAAAATCGCCGAGGCGAGCGGCTGACCCTGCAGCCCGTGATAGACGTTGGCCTGGAGCCAGTTGAGCCCAAACACCTTCTCCATGCGGCCGGGCACAAGCAGGTAATTGACCATGTAGAGCACCAGCAGCGTCTGCATGGAGTAATAAGAGAAGCGCTCGCACGCCTCGGTGAAACCGAGGTAGCCAAGGCCCTTGGGATGGCCAAGGAAGGCGCGGTCGTGGCGATCGACCTGCTCGAAGTCCGGCGTCGCGTCGGCAATGGTCATGGCTGCACTCTCCCCATCGCAGCGGCTGTCAGTCGATCATGCGCCGCTCATTGTTCGGGCGCGCGATCCTGGTCGGACTGCTCGCGCGATTCCTGCCGCGCCTGCTTGATGACCTGGGTCAGGCACCCGGTGAAGCCGCCTGGACCCACGGGCGAGCAACTGTTGGTGCCGGTGCTACCGACCGTCTCGAGCGCCCGCGCCTTGTTCGCCCAGGCCTGCGTCTGCTGGCGGGTTCCGCTCGGCCGCAGCCTCTCGGGAATACGATAGCGTTCCGCCTCCGGCCGGCGCGCGCAGACCACGACCTGGTCGTCGGTCGAACGCGGGCACGGGTCGGTGCCATAGACGACGATCTCGGCTACGTTCCCGGCCTGGGCATCCGCTGCAGCGGGAATTGCAGCCAGGCCCGCGGCCAGTGCCGTTCCCGCGGCAAGAGTAATCATCAGCCTCATTGCGTACGTCCTTTCACGAGCAATCAGCGGCCGGAACCGCTGTTCGTTCCTCAAATGCGTTTCGACAGTCCGATAGCCATCCTGCAGC
>JBDTZJ010000162.1:0-3914 GCA_040005255.1 Sphingomicrobium sp. | reverse complement strand
ACCGCTTCGCGATTGCCCGTCACGAAGAACTGGTCGGACCGGTGAACCTGCCCGCAAGCCGCTTCTAGGGATGACCCGCGCTTGCCTTTTGTTAACCTCGGCCGCCGATCATTCGCGCCATGGGGTGCAAGCGAAAAATCGACCACGTGATCCTCGGCCTGGCGCTGCTGGTCGTTGGGGCCGGGGCCACGGCTGAGCCGACCGAACCGCTAACCGTCACGCAGCTCGGCGACTCCGAGGCCAAGCTTCTAACAACCGTGTCCGCAAGCATCGCCGATTCAAGCGCAAACGGTGACACCGGGAATTTTGGCCGGGCGGTTGCCGAAGCGGTTCGCGAGCAGCAGCAGTCGATCGAAGACCGGTGCCGCTCCAAGGCCAGAGGCTCTGGCAAGGTTGCCGCCCGGTGGGCGTGGGAAGCGAGCTGCCGCTACCGGCGGTACTGACCACCACGCAGGCAAAGGTGACGCGGGCGGATCGCTGCGCTAGAGGCGCCGCTTTCCAGCATTGGTGGACGCGACTTGAGCCTCTACGCCCAATATGCAGCGCTTCTTGACGGCGTGCTCGACGACCTCGTTGCCGGAGGCGGGTTGCCCGCGGATCTTGACCGCCGGAACGTGACGGTCGAGCCGCCGCGCGACCCCGCGCACGGCGATCTGGCGACCAACGCGGCGATGGTGCTGGCCAAGGCCGCGCAGACGAACCCGCGCGCGCTGGCGGAAGCGATCAAGCCCAAGCTTGAAGCGTTGCCGCCTGTCACATCGGTCGAAATCGCCGGCCCCGGCTTCATCAACCTGCGCCTGACGCCCGACGCCTGGCGGGACGAGCTGCGGACGATCCTCTCCGAAGCCGACGCCTACGGCTCCTCGACCATCGGAGCGAACGAGCGCGTGAACATCGAATATGTCTCGGCCAATCCAACCGGGCCCCTGCACATGGGACATTGCCGCGGGGCGGTGGTCGGCGACAGCCTCGCGCGGGTGCTCGAGGCCGCGGGTTTCCGAGTCACCAAGGAATATTATGTCAACGACGCCGGCGCCCAAGTCGACACGCTCGCAAGGTCGGTGCACCTCCGCTACCGCGAGGCACTCGGCGCGGACATCGGCGATATCCCCGAGGGCATGTATCCTGGCGACTATCTGAAGCCGGTCGGCACGTTGCTGGCAGCCGAATTCGGCGGCCAGTTCGCCGATGCGCCCGAAAACGAGTGGCTGCCGATTTTCAGGAATTACGCGATCCAGGCGATGCTCGATTTCATCCGCTACGACCTTGGCCTTCTCGACATCCACCACGACCTCTTCTCGTCCGAGGCCGCGGTGCAGAACAGCGGGGCGGTCACGGAGGCGATGGACGTTCTGCAGGGCAAGGGCCTGGTTTATCAAGGTACGCTCGAACGGCCCAAGGGCCTCGAGCCGCACGACGAGTGGGAGCCGGTCGAGCTGACCTTGTTCCGCTCGAGCCAGTTCGGCGACGACCAGGACCGGCCGATGAAGAAGTCGGACGGAAGCTGGACCTATTTCGGTGCCGACGCGGCCTATCATTGGCAGAAGGCCAAGAACGCCGACCATCTGGTGAACATCTGGGGCGCGGACCATGCCGGCACGGTCAAGCGCGTGCAGGCGGCGGTGAAGGCCCTGACCGACGGCCGCGTCGACCTCGACGTGAAGCTGGTCCAGATGGTGCGGCTGTTCCGCGGCGGCGAGCCGGTCAAGATGAGCAAGCGCGCGGGCGATTTCGTCACTTTGGCGGAGGTGGTGAACGAGGTCGGCAAGGATGTCGTGCGCTTCATGATGCTGACGCGCCGCGCCGACGCGCCGCTGGACTTCGACTTCATGAAGGTCGTCGAAGCGTCGAAGGACAATCCTGTCTTCTACGTTCAGTACGCCCACGCGCGAGTCAGCTCGCTGAAGCGCAAGGCTGCCGAAGCAGGCGTTGACCTCGGCGTCCACGCCGGCCTGTCGCTGCTCGACGAGGAAGAGTTGTCCCTGGTCAAGCGCGCGGCGCAGTATCCGAGGGTGATCGAGAGCGCCGCGATGGCGCACGAGCCGCATCGGATTGCCTTCTATCTCTATGACCTCGCAGCCGAGTTCCACGCGCTGTGGAACCGCGGCAACGATGAACCGTCGCGCCGCTTCCTCGTTGAAAATAATCCACAACTTTCGCGCGCACGGCTGGAACTCGCTATGGGAATCGCGCAGATCATCCGCAGCGGCCTTGATCTGATGGGGGTCGCCGCAACCGAGGAGATGCGTTGATGAGCCGCGTTGAGGCGGCGGCCGCAATGGATCGGCTGCCGTGGCTCACGGACGAGCTGACACCGCAACCGGCGCCGCGCCGGAGGGCGGTCGTGACCGGATTTGCGCTGGCCACGGTCCTGCTGGTTGGCGGCGCTGCCTTTTGGTTCGGGGTCCAAAGCGTCGAAGACCAGGCTCCGCCCGCTGCGCCAACGGCGGCGACCACGGTGCGGCTACCGGCCGCGCGCCCGGCTGCACCGGCGCAGCCGCAGGTCAAGGTCGCGCCGGTGTCCGAGGTCGAACCAATCGTCGCCCCGACGATACCGGTCGTCGAGCCAGCGAAGCGGGTCGCCGAGAAGAGTGTTATCAAGCCGCGCCCGGTCGCCGATCCAGCCCCGGCGGTCGAGGACGCTTCCAGCTCCGTGCCGTCCGAACGCCTCCAGCCGTGGCCGGTGCGCGTAATCGACGGCGCGGCAGGGCGGCTGGTGCGTGTCGGTGCCTATTCGTCTGTGCATCAGGCGAAGCGCGGGTGGTGGGCCATTGTGCGGGTCAATCCGACCCTTGAGCACCTGCCGGCGCTGGTCGTTCCCGTGCGGTCGCTGCGCAGCGGGCGTGTCTTCTATCGGTTGCAGATGGGCACGACCTCCCAGGCGCATTCCGCGGTGCTGTGCCAGCGCATGCAGATGATCGGGGAGCCGTGCAAGATCATCGGGAGGGCGGCCTGATCGTGAACGACGACCGTGCCTTCGATGAGCCCCTGCCGTGGCTGGCGCCGGTCGAGGACGAGGACGAGCCACGCGGGATTTCGGCGCGCCGGATGCTGGGTGCGTTGCTGGTCGTTCTGCTGGCGGCGCTGATCGTCGCCGGAACCTTCTTCTGGATCGGCCGCCGCACCACGGCCGTGAACCGCCCGCCGGAGCTGATTCGCGCGCCGGCCCAGCCCTATAAGGTCAAGCCGCCCAGCGCGGGCGGGCTCGATGTCGCCGGCGAAAGCGAAACGGCGTTCGAAACCAGCGCCGGCGAGGACAAGGATTCGCAGCTGGACCTCAACAAGCTTCCGGAAAGGCCAGTCGCCAACCCGGCGCCCGTGGCGCCCCAACCCGCGCCCAAGACCTTGCCGGCCAACGAAACCAAGACGCCCGTACCGCCCGAACCTGCGCGCAGCGCCCCCACGGGCAGCGTCATCCAGCTCGGCGCGTTTGCCAACCAGGCGCAGGCCGAGCGCGCATGGACAGCCTTGTCGACACGCTTCGCCAGCGTCGCGGCGCTCAACAAGATGATTGTGCCATTCTCAGGCGGAATCCGGCTGCGCGCCGGTGCCGCATCGCCCGCCGACGCGAAGCAGGTCTGCCAGGCGCTCCGGGCGGCCGGAGAGAATTGCTTCGTCGCCCAATGAGGGTGCGAACCTGATGCAGGCGGCGATTTACGGGTTCGAAGGGCCGGAGCTGACCGCCGACGAGCGCGGCTTTTTCCGCGATGCCGAGCCGGCAGGCTTCATCCTGTTCCGGCGCAATTGCACGGATCCGGCGCAGCTGCTGAGCCTGACGGATTCCTTGCGCGAACTCACCGGCCGCGACGACGTCGCGATCCTGATCGATCAGGAGGGTGGTCGCGTGGCGCGGATGCGCCCGCCCGAATGGCCGGCTTTCCCGGCCGCCGAGAAGTTCGCGGACCTGTATCGCG
>JBDTZJ010000031.1:0-13243 GCA_040005255.1 Sphingomicrobium sp. | reverse complement strand
ATTGCAGCCAGGCCCGCGGCCAGTGCCGTGCCTGCGGCAAGAGTGATCAACAGCCTCGTCATTGGGTACGTCCTTTCACGAGCAATCAGCGGCCGGAACCGCCAGCAGGTTCCTCAAATGCGTTTCGACAGTCCGATAGCCATCCTGCAGCCGGCACGGATCGCCGCAGTCAACAAGGGATAGCCGACGGCCTGCGCCGCCCCCGCCTCGCGCGCGGTGTCACGATGCTCGAGCTCCTCGGCCTGGAACTCGGCAATGTCGGCGGAGAGCTCCGGATCGTCGTCGCCCAGCGCCGTGAGCTGGCCGGCATAATGGCGGTCGATCTCGGTCTCGACGGCGTCGGTGCAGGCCAGCGCGGCTTTCTCGGACATCAACGCCGTCGCGGCACCGAGCGCGAACCCGGCGACGTTCCACAAGGGCTGCAGCGCGGTCGGGCGCACCCGGCGTTCGGCGACCAGCGCGTTGAAACGCCTGAGATGGCGCTCCTCCTGCGCCGCCATGCGGGCAACGAGCGTGGCCTCGGGGCAGTTGCGGCGAAGCACCGCGAGCTGACCCGCGTAAATCCGGGTGGCGCCATATTCGCCGGCCTGGTCGACCCGCAGCATCGAGGCGCGGTCGGGGCGACGGTCACCGGGCCGCCAGCCGGTCATGCCCGCCGCCCCTTGAGCGTCAGCCCTACGATCAGCGATGCCCCGCCGAGCGACAGGATCGCGTTCCAGCCGGCCATGGAAATGCCGAGGAAACGGAACTGCACCTCGTCGCACCGGACCAGCGGCGCGTGGGTGATCTGCTTCAGGAGCTCGGCCGTGCTGCTACTCTTGGACAAAGCCGTGCACTGGGTGAACCCTTCGAAGATCTTGGCTTCGACCCCCGCGTGATAGACACCGATCGCGCCCGAAATCGCGATCGCGAGCGCGGCCAGCAGCGTCAGCGTCCGCGCGCGCGAAGATTGCGCCGGAGCGGTGAACGCGAGAGCGGCGAGGAGGATCGCCGCAGCGTGCGGCCAGCGCTGCCAGTAGCACATCTCGCACGGGTGCAGCCCGCCCAGATATTGCGACCCCAGCGCGCCGCCGAGCAGCGCCAGCGGCAGGAGCAAAGCCAGCAGCCGCGCTGCGACCGCGGCTCCGGCGCCGCTCGCCCGACGCGTGCCGACGACTGCCGCTTCGTTCATAAGGGCCCTTAGCGCGCCTTCTTGGCCGGCGTGGCCGAGGCAATCGACACCGGCGCCGCGAGCCGCTTGATCGTGTTCAGGGCGTAGTGGAGCTGGAAGTCCTTGATGCCCTTCTTCTCGAGCTCCTCGGGCTTCGCCGTGAAGCGCGGGTCGGGACCGTCATCAGCCTCGAGCAGCTTGTCCTGGACCTTCGCCTGGGCAAGCAAGTGGCGGCGAAGATCAGCCTCGCGCACGAGCTTGCGATCCTTGTAATCGGGGTCGCTGAGCTGCGGCACCGCGACGTCCGGATCGATGCCCCCGGCCTGAACCGACCGGCCTGACGGCGTGTAGTAGCGCGCCGTGGTCAGCCGCAGCGCGGCCGCCGGACCCGTCTGGACGACCGTCTGGACCGAGCCCTTGCCGAAGCTCTTCTCACCCATGATCAGCGCGCGGCGATGATCCTGGAGCGCCCCGGCGACGATCTCCGAAGCCGAAGCCGTGCCGGCATCGGTCAGCACAATCACCGGAAGGCCGTGCGCCATATCGCCCGGGCGGGCGTAGTAGCGCTCGATATCGTCCTTGGTCCTGCCACGCTGCGAGACGATCTCGCCGCTGTCGAGGAAGTCATCGGCGACATCGACCGCCTGGTCGAGGAGGCCGCCAGGGTTGGAGCGCAGGTCGACGACATAGCCGAGCGGGTGGCCGCCGGTGGCCTTGTCGATGCCGATCAGCGCCGCCTTGGTCTGCTCCGCAACATTGCCTGTGAAGGTGTTGATGTTGATGTAGCCAACGCCGTCCTTGATCTCCCACTTGACCGGCCGAAGCTCGATCCGCTCGCGGTTCATCGAGACGTCGAACGGCTTGTCGCGCCCAGGCCGCACGATGGACAGCTTGATCGGCGTCCCCGGCTCGCCGCGCATCTTGCTCACCGCCTCGTCAAGCGTCAGCCCGTAGACCAGCTCGCCGTTGATGTGAGTGATATAGTCGCCGGCCTTGATGCCCGCTTTCCATGCGGGCGTGTCCTCGGTCGGAGCGATCACCTTGACCGCGCCATCCTCGATGGAGACGCTTAAGCCCAGGCCGCCGTAATTGCCGTCGGTGGTCGCCTTGAGCTGGTCGAAGTCGATCGCCTCGGCGTAGGAGGAGTGCGGGTCGAGCGCGGCCAGCATGCCGTCGATCGCACCCTTGATGAGGGTGTGGTCGTCGACGGGCTCGACATAATTCGCCTTCACCCGCTCGTACACGCTCATGAACTTCTCGAGCTCTTGGTAATTGGTCGTGTCGGCCGCCGCGAAGGAGCTGGCGGTCACCGGGACCAAAGCGAGGGCGCCGACGAGCGCGAGGGGCGGAAGCAGCTTCATGTTGCGTTTCATGGTCGAATCCTGGTCGGTCATTCGGGCTGGATCATGGCCTGGCGTTTAGCCGCCTTTGGGGCCCTTTGACAGAGATTGAGATGAACCTGCGATGAGGGCAGGCGAGATTCGACGCCCATTCCGGGACAATTCGACTTGCAGCGGGCCAAGGGCGCGGCCGACGGCGTCACCCAGGCGCACTCGGTCGCCGGCGCGGAGCTCGCTTGCGACATTGACGATCAGGCTCAGCCACCTGCCGGGATGTTCGATGATGAGCACTCCGTCATAGTCGCCGAACGGGCCCGCGAACTTGACCACCCCGTCGGCCGGCGCGGTCACTGCCGTGCCTCGCGGCGTGGCGAGCGTCAGGCCGCGCGAGCGCACCCCGCTGGCGTTCACTGCTGCGAGACCCTCAGCGACCGGCGCGGCCGCGGGAAGCTGATAGGCGAAGGGCGGGAGGGAGCCGCCGCTTTCGGGCGCGAAGGGGCTGAGCGGCGCCGCCTCCCCGGCCGCAAGTTGCGCCGCGACAGCACGGATCGACTGGCTGTTCGCCTGTTCGCCGCGCAGCCGCTCCACATTCTCGCCGGCGGCCAGCGATACATCGCTGGTTCCAAGCGCCTGACCTTCGGTGGCGAGCGCCTGGCTCACCGCCTTGCGCTCGAGCGCAGCAAAGGACTGGCGCCGCGACGCGAGATTGTCGCGACTGCGGGCGAGCTCGGCGCGAGCCGCAAGCGCCGCATGTTGCAACCGCTGTCCCTGGGCGAGCTCGGCCGACAGGCGGCTGGTGCGGCTGCGGATCACCGGTAACGTGGCGTCGAGCAGCAAGCGGACCCGGACCAACTCGTCGGTGCCGCCTCTGTCGGCCAGCACGAGCAACGGCGGGCGGCGCGCCATGGTCGCGAGCCCGGCGAGCAGTGAAGAGACCGGCTGCTGCTCGGTCGCAAGCTGCCGCCGGTGCGCGGCGACGTAGGCGGACACCAATTGCAGCCGCGCGTTGGCAGCACCGATCCGCGCCTCCGCGGCCTCGATCGCCTGGGCGGCCGCTGCCTGGTCCGCATGGAGGCGGCCAGCCTCGCTCTGGGCCTTCGCCGCGGTCTGCTCGAGCCGCGCGGTCTCGGCGTCGGCGCTGGCTTGCTCCGCGAGGGCTGCTTTCAACGCCGTGTCGAGCGGATCGCCGCCGCCTTGCGCGAGGGCGCTGGCGGCGAGCATCGGGCAGAGCAGGAGCGCGAGGGCGAAGCGGCGCATCCGCTACCCTTCGCGGTGATAGGGATGGTTGGCAAGGATCGACGTCGCGCGGAACAATTGCTCGGCGAGCATCGCGCGCACCAGCAGGTGCGGCCAGGTTGACGGCCCGAACGAAAGCAGGAGGTCGGCGCCGTGGCGCTGCTCCTCGACGTGGCCGTCGGCGGCACCGATGAGAAACCGTGCCTCGCGCTTTCCGCCGTCGCGCCATCCTTCGAGCTTTTTCGCCAGCTCGGTTGAAGTCAGCGCTGTCCCTCGTTCATCGAGGACGATCTCGACGCTGTTCGACGGCAGATCCGGCAGCTTCCCGCCCCGCTCGGGCAGCTCGGTCAGACGTGTCGGCCATTGGATCCGCTTGAGGTAGCGGCCGACCAGCTCGGCCTCCGGTGAGCGGCCGATCTTCCCACGCGCAACGATGTGGAGCAGCACCTAGCGCTGGAGCGCGGGCGTGCCGAACGGCCAGGTAAAGATCGCCCTGAAACCGTCGTAGATCACCCGTGCGGTCTCAGCGATCGTCCGCGGTCGGTCGGTGCCCCCGCGGGTGAAGATTGCGACCGCCACGCGGTGGCCGTCGGGCATGGTGATGAAGCCAACGTCATCGGTCAGACCGTCGAGCGTCCCCGTCTTGTGCTCGACCGGCGTGCCGGAAGGAAGCAAGGCCTTCATCCGGTTCTTGCCCGTCTCGCACTGTGCCATCAGGTCGAGCAGATAATTGCGGCTTTGCGGCTTGATCAGCTCGGCCCGGTAGATGCGCCTCAGCAGGTCGACCATGGCCACCGGCGTGCTCGAATCGCGGCGGTCCCACAGGTCGCGCTTGCTATGCAGAAGCTCGCCGATTGTCCGGTCGACGCGAAGGCCCTTCACGCCATTGTCCTGCAGCCAGTCGTGGACCGCGCGCGGCCCGCCAAGATCGGTCAGCAGGATATCGGTCGCCCGGTTGTCGCTGTGAACCAGCATGCGCTTCATCAGGATTCGTGCCGACTGGCCATTGATCACGTCGTCGAGCGACCGGCGCCCGTTATCGACCTGCGCCAGATAGAGGGCGGCGACCGCGACCTTGACCGTGCTCGCCATCGGGAAGGGCGTGTTGCCCTTGATGCTGACCGTCTCGCCCGAATTGAGGTCGAGGGCGGCAATACCGACGTCGGCCGAATTGCCGGCGACCATCGAGCTCAGCTGCTGCTCGAGGCTCAGAAGGTTGGGCGAAGAGGCCGCGGCCGCGGGCTGCGCGGCCAACGCCAAAACCGACAGAAGGAGTGCACCAATCCGCATTGCCCTCACCCGCGCGCAGCCGCGCTCACGCTCGAATCATCGCCAAATGCCCACATGCGTTCCAAATTGTAAAAATTTCTCACTTCGGGACGAAAGATATGGACGATCACGTCGTCGGCGTCGATCAACACCCAGTCGGCGGCCGGGAGCCCTTCGATCCGAACGTTTCGACTAAATCGCTCCTTGATCTTGTCAGCAAGCTTAACCGCCATCGAGGCGACCTGCCGGGTCGAACGTCCGGACGCGATCACCATGTGGTCGGCGATGTTCGATTTCCCGGCAAGCGGGATCGACACGACCTCCTGCGCCTGGTCGTCGTCGAGCGACTGGAGAACGAGCTTGTGGAGATCTTCGACACTGATGGGAGCGCGACCGGTCTCGCCGGCGGCGTCAACGGGTTGTTCGGTCAAGGCGTCTCCTGGCGAACAATGGCACGCCGGGACGCCTGACCCGCTGCGCTTGCGCGAGCGGCGGCGATCGGCGGTACCAATGGGGGTCTTGCGCGCGAATGGCGGTTGCGGAGGTCGGATCGGGCGGCGGGCGAAGGAAAATGATCGCCGGTGCACTCCACTCCGTCCACTGCTTGGCCTGGCTGGAAGGATGGACGAACCAGCTCAGCCAGCCCATCGCGCGCGCCGCGTGGGCAGTTGAATCATAACCGGGACGGCGAATCACCGCAATCGGCACTTGGCGGGCTAAGTCCCTCCAATCGCGCCATAAGTGAAAATTTGGCAGGGTGTCGCTTCCGAGCAACCAAATGAAGCGATGCCGCGGGTGGCAGCGCTTGAGCCGCCGCACGGTGTCGATAGTGAAGCGAGTTCCGGCGCGCTGTTCGAAGTCGCTGGCGCGGATGCGCGCTCGGCTCGCCATCAACTGGGCCACGGCAAGCCGGGCGGCGAAGGGCGCCATGTCCTTGGCGCCTTCCTTCATCGGGTTGCCTGGCGAAACCAGCCACCACACCTCGTCGAGCCCAAGCACGCGCATCGCCTCGAGGCTGATGTGCCGGTGCCCGCTGTGGGCCGGGTTGAAGGAGCCGCCGAGAAGGCCGATGCGCGCCATCGTCGGCTGGCTAGCATGCGCCCTGCTCGCTGCCTAATGTAGGGGCAGAGGCGGATTGGCTGAATTGTGGGACCACGCTCGACGGGCCTGCTGCCACGCCTGCGGCCAGGTCGCCCTCGTGGCTCTCGGGGCCTCGATTAGGCGCGACAGGGGAACCTAGCGGCGAATAACCGGGTCATCACCTCGGTCATGTCGATGCGCGCCCGCTCCGCGGCCGGCAGTGCGGAAAGACCGGCCATGAATTCCTTGTCGTTCATGTTGAACGATCCCGCCGGCGGGCAGAAGCGCGGCTCTTGCCCGACTTTCAATGCTGCGCGGCGGTTCTCGGCAGCCTGCTTGCCCGCCGCCTGCGCTTCGGTCGTCAGCGACTTGACCTCGCCGCGCGAAAAGATCGCCAGCATTCCCTTATGCTGGAGAGCCGTGGCCCGCTGATAGAATTGCTCGGCATTCATTGATTGCGCGGACGCTGCGGCGGGGACGAGCACCCACAATGCCGCTATCAGCCTTAACTTCATGACCGGACCCTCCCGTTCGCCGCGCTAGCGAAGCGGAGGCGGCCTGAACCGTAAATTAAGCGCCGGCCGCCGCCGGTCCGCCAACCGTGCCGGCTTTGGGTCGTTTGGCCTTCGGGATCGAGGAGCCCCCAGCCGGGATCGCCGGGCCCTTGGTGCTGCCGCGGTCAATCGCCTCACCGGCGATCACCTGCTTGATCTCGTCGCCCGACAAAGTCTCATATTCGAGCAGCGCCTGGGCGAGCGTCTCAAGCTCCTGGCGGTGTTCGGTCAGCACCGACTTGGCGCGGTCGTAGCCCTGCTCGACGACGCGGCGGATTTCCTTGTCGATTGCCTGAGCAGTCTCGTTCGACATGTTCTTCTGGCGATTGACTGAATAGCCGAGGAACACTTCCTCGTCGGCCTCGGCATATTGCAGCGGCCCGAGAGCGTCGGACATGCCCCAACGCGTGACCATGTCGCGCGCCAGGCCGGTGGCATAAGATATGTCGGACGAAGCTCCGGAACTGACCTTGTCGTAGCCGAAGATCACTTCCTCGGCGACGCGTCCGCCCATCGAGACCGCGAGGTTCGCGTACATCTTGTCCCGGTGATAGCTGTAGCTGTCGCGTTCCGGCAGGCGCATGACCATGCCGAGCGCGCGGCCGCGAGGGATGATCGTCGCCTTGTGGATCGGGTCGGACGCCGGTTCGTGGAGCGCGACCACGGCATGGCCCGCCTCGTGAAAGGCGGTCATGCGCTTCTCGTCTTCGGTCATGACCATGGACTTGCGTTCGGTGCCCATCATCACCTTGTCCTTGGCTTCCTCGAACTCCTTCATCGCCACCAGACGCTTGCCGCGGCGGGCCGCGAGCAAAGCCGCTTCGTTGACCAGGTTGGCAAGGTCCGCGCCCGAAAAGCCCGGAGTGCCGCGGGCGATCACCCGCGGATCGACGTCGGGCGCCAGCGGCACCTTCTTCATGTGGACGGCGAGGATCTGCTCGCGCCCGTCGATGTCGGGGCGCGGGACGATCACCTGGCGGTCGAACCGGCCCGGGCGGAGCAAGGCCGGGTCGAGCACGTCTGGACGGTTGGTCGCGGCGATGATGATGATGCCCTCGTTGGCCTCGAACCCGTCCATCTCGACCAGCAGCTGATTGAGCGTCTGCTCGCGCTCGTCGTTGCCGTTGCCGAGGCCGGCGCCGCGATGGCGGCCGACGGCGTCGATCTCGTCGATAAACACGATGCACGGGGCCGATTTCTTGGCCTGGTCGAACATGTCGCGCACGCGGCTGGCGCCGACGCCGACAAACATTTCGACGAAGTCCGAGCCGGAAATTGAGAAGAAGGGCACACCCGCCTCACCAGCGATAGCGCGGGCGAGCAGGGTCTTGCCGGTACCCGGCGCGCCAACCAGCAGTGCTCCCTTGGGGATCTTGCCGCCGAGACGAGCGAACTTGCCCGGATCCTTCAGATATTCGACGATCTCTTGCAATTCCTCGCGAGCTTCGTCGATGCCCGCCACGTCCTGGAAGGTCACCCGGCCCTGCTTTTCGGTCAGCATGCGGGCGCGGCTCTTGCCGAAGCCCATCGCGCCGGAGCCCGCGTTCTTCTGCATCTGGCGCATGACGAAGAAGCTGATGCCGAGGATGAGCAGGAACGGCAGCGAATTGTAGAGCATGTAGAGCCAGATGCTCGACTGCTCCTCGGCCTTCACCTGCACCGCGACGCCTTTTTGCACCATCCGGTCGGCGATGTTCGAGCCAGCCGGCGCGATCGTGTGGAAGTCCTCACCGCTGGCAAGCTTGCCGGCGATCGCCGAATTGCTGGTCGTTCCGCCAGCCGCCATGACGACGGTGCGGACATTGCCCTCGTCAACCTGCTTGACGAACTCGGAGTAAGGAATTGCCTGGCCGGCCTGCGTTCGCGAGCCGCCGTCGAGCATCTGCACGAACAGGACGAGCGCAAACAGCACACCTCCCCAGATGAGGAGGCTCTTGGTCCACGGGTTGCCGGGCTTCTTGTCTTTGTCGTTCATCGCTCGTCTTCCAGGGCGTCAGCGCCCCGCCTGATAAAATAGGCGTATCCGGCCCAATAACAATGTGGCCTTAGGATGAGGTGAACATTGTACCGCGCCGGACGGCAGCAGTGAGGGCGGCCCAAGGCGCCGCCAAGCCTCAGTCAACAGTAACGCAGCCGGCTTCGACGTCCTTCAGGCGGTCCAGAAATACTCCAGCCAGCATCAGGCGCCGCTCGCGCGCAGCGTCGGTTACCGCACGGCGCGCGGCCGCCAGTTCCTCGCTCGCCCGGCGGCGAAAATAGCGTTCATCCGGTTCCACGCGCCCCTCCACGAACTGCGCCTCGCCTCCGAGTCGCGCGGAGGAATTTACTCCAAGTTATCCACAGGTCGAGTCCGGTTCGGCGACGGAACGAAATGCCATTCCTCGCCGCCGCGGCAAAGTACGCCGCGCAGGGTCGCCGTATCGCCCTCCGCGAGCGTCGAAATAACACGAGACAGTTCGGCACCGCGCGGCTCGGAATCGCCCTCCGTAGCCAGCTTGCGGATCGCGCGGGCGACGATCCGCCGGACGATTTCCGTGGGAGCCCCGGTCGGGCGATAGACGATCCTGCCGCGCTTCTCGTGCACGCAATGAGTCCATTCGGCCTTGGCCGCCCAGTCGAGCGCTGCATCGGCGTCCGCCAGGTTCGCCGCCGATTGAGCAACGACGCCCGCGTCGAGCCACTCGAGACCGGCGAGCGCGCGGCGGACCCGGACGCGTTCGAAGCGTTCGTCCTGGTTGCTGGGGTCGGCGGCGGGCGTCACGCTCGCGGCGCTGCAAACCTGCTCGAGCTCGGTGCGGCGCCAGCCAAGCAAAGGGCGGACGAGCCGAACGTGCGCGCCGGGCGAGACCGAACGGGGGCGCATTCCGGCGAGGCCCTTGACGCCCGACCCTCGCGCGAGACGCATGAGCAACGTTTCGGCCTGGTCCTCGGCATGGTGGGCGGTGGCGATCGCGTCGAGCCCGCGCTCTTCAGCCCAATAGCCGAGCAGCCGGTAACGCTGATGTCGTGCGCGCTCCTGGATCGCCGTTTCCGGTATCTCCGACCAGCGCGCGGTAAGGATTGCGTGCGGCACGCCGAGTTTTCGACACAGGTCGGCCACCGTCGCGGCTTCCTCGTGCGCCTCGGCCCGAAGTCCATGGTCGATCGTCGCCGCTTCCACCTTTCCGGGCCGGGCGGCAGCCGCAAGCAGCAGCAAGGCAAGGCTGTCGGGGCCGCCCGACACCGCCACACCAATGCGGCCGTGCCGCGCGAGGAGGGTGTCGAGTTCGGCGGAAAAGCGCTCGACAAGGGTCCGTTCGGGAACCATCCCGAACAGCCTTAGCACATCAGCTGCACTGAGCCTGCGCCTTGGCGTCGCTGACCTGCTTGCGCAGGTCGGCACGCGCCTTCGCGCCATAGATCGCGTCGAACTCCGAATAGACCTTGCAGGCCTGCCCGGCCTGCCCGAGCTGGATGGCCGCCTGGCCGAGATAATAGAGGCTGTCGGCCGCGCGTTCGCCCCCGGGGTTGCCGCGATAATTGGCGAGGAAGGTCGCAGCCGCCTCGCGCGCCTGGCCCTTGCTCAGCAGCGAGCGGCCGATGAGGTTGTTGGCGTAGCTCACGCGGCGATGCTTCGGGTAGGCGGCCGTGAATGCCTTGAGCGACTCGATTGCCTGGTCGTACTGACCAGCCTCCCAGAGGCGGAAGCCTTGGCTGTACGCGTCCTCCCCGGGATCGGTGGCGGCAGCAGCCGCCGCCTCCCCCGGACCGCCCTCTTGCGGCGCGGGTTCGGCGGTCGCTGCCTTCTTCGGCGGTGCGTTCGAAGGCGCGGGCTTGGGCTTGGCTTTGACTGGGGCAGTCGTCGCGGGGACGGCTGCGGGCGCGACGACCGGCGGCGCCGCCGCGTCGCTCATCCGCTGCTCGAGCGCCGCGATCCTTTGGTCCTGGTCGCTCTTGAGCTGGCCGATGCCGGTTTCGACGTTGCGCAGGCGATTGCCATTCTCCTCCGACTGGCGGACGAGATCGGCGACCTGCTTCTCAAGCGCGTCGAGCCGCTGGTCGAGGTTCACCACTGACGATTGCGTAGCCGCAGGATCGTCGGAATAGCCGGCGGTGTCTGCCGGGCGGCCCTTCGGGAAGACCTGCCGCTGCACCTGCTGCAGCTGCTTTTCCAACCGGTCGATGCGCTGCTCCGGACTGGGCGGCGCCTGCCGCTGGGCCTGGGCACCCGTCGGAACCAGTGTCAGTGCCGCGCCGGCCGCAAGAGCGGCGGTCAGACGATTCTTCACGATCATATTCCCCACGCTTCGGTTCGGAACTCGGTCTGGCACCCCGCCCATTGCGCGGCGATGAATCCTACTGGCCGTTGGTCACCGGGTCCGTCGCGGGCGGCGGCGCAGCCGCTGGCGGCCGGCGTTGGGCACGAGACCGCGGCCTGGCCGGTGGCGCGCTCAAGGTCGGCTGCGGTCCGGGAGGCGGCGTCGCCACGGCCGATCCCTTGAGCAGATCGGACGGAAGCAAGCTGACAGTCGTGACCTTGCCCGTAGGCCCGACCTGCGGAACGGTGGTCGCCCCGACAGTGACCTTCAGCGCTTCGGGCTTTCCAGCCTTCAGCATCGGCGCGGTCACGGTCGCGGGCACCGTATAGGCCTGCCCCGGCTGGAGCTCGCCCTGGAACAGGGTCTTGCCCTGGTCGATGACCTGAATCCACGCCGCGCCAATCGCGGTCAGAACCACCTGGCCTGACGCCGGAACCGGCGCCGACGGTGCGGGGGCCGGTTGCGCCGACGGTGCGGGCGCGTTCGACGCCGCCGCATTGATCGCCGCGTTCTGGTCCGGCTCCTCGAGTGAGCGGCGATTGAGGAAGCTCATCAGCGCGATCAGCAACACCGCGGCGATCACCGCTCCGATCACGAGGGATTTCGGCATGGTCCGACGGGGGTCGGCCGGCTCAAACACGTCGGCGGAGGTCGTGGCAAAGCGCTGGCCGCCCATTTCCTCGCGCAACTGGTCGCCGATCTCGGCCCGGTCGAGGCCGACAACCGCGGCATAATTCTTGGCAAAGCCGATCGTGTAGGTCGGAGCTGGAAGGCTGTCCCACTCCGCCGCTTCGATGCTCACCAGATGGCGCTGCGGAATTCGGGTTTGCGCCGCCACGTCTTCGAGGCTGATCCCGTGCTGCTCGCGTGCCGCGCGGAGCCGCTCGCCGACCGTCGGCGGCACCTCCGGCACGGGCTCGTCGTTCGCCGCCTCGATCTCAGGGTCGCGCTTGGCCATGCGCCTTGTTTGAAGGCTGCGGCGAGCGTGTCAACCGCAACCTAGCCCACCACGACGTTATGTCGCCGCGCCCAGTCGCTGAGCGCCTTGCGCATGTCTCTCGGCGGTTTCGTCAGAAGCTGCTCCATCCGGCCGCGGATCGCCGCGGCGTCGAGCGAGCGGACCATCGCCTTCACCGGTCCGACGGCCGCGGGCGTGATCGAGAAATTCTCCGCGCCAAGCCCGATCAGCGCCATGGCCTCGAGCGGGCGGCCCGCCATTTCGCCACAGATGCGGACCGGGACGCCGACGCTGCGCGCCTGATCGAGGACGCGCTTCAGGAAGCGCAGGATCGCTGGGCTGAGCCAATCGTAACGCTGGGCGAGCCGCGGGTCGGAACGGTCGGCGGCGAACAGGAACTGCGTCAGGTCATTGGTCCCGACCGAGAGGAAGTCGACCCGGGGCAGCAGCTGGTCGAGCATCTCGGCGAGGCTCGGCACCTCGAGCATCGCGCCGAACAGGATCCGCGACGGGAGCTTGCGGTGCGCGCCGCGCGCCCATTCAACCTGCTCCTCGAACAGCGCCCTCGCTTCCTCATACTCCCACGGCTCGGAGATCATCGGGAACATGACGCGCAAGACCTTTCCCGCCGACGCGTCGATCAGAGCGCGGGCCTGGGCCTTCATCAGCGTCGAGCGGTCGAGCGACAGGCGCAGCGCGCGCCAGCCCATCGCGGGATTCTCGGCCTGCTCCTCGGCATCGTCGGTGAGGTAGGGCAAGGCCTTGTCGCCGCCGATGTCGACGGTGCGGAAGACGACCGGACGGCCGCCCGCGGCCTCGAGCACCTTGGTGTAAAGGCGCATCTGGCGGTCGCGGCCGGGGAGGGTCGCGGAGACGAGGAACTGAAATTCGGTGCGGAATAGCCCGATCCCCTCAGCGCCGGTCAGCGGCAGCGAGACCGCGTCCTCGGCGAGTCCGGCATTGACCATGACGCTGACCTGCACCCCGTCGACGGTCTCGGCCGGGAGGTTCTTGACCGCGGCGAACTCGGCGCGACGCTTCTGGCTGAGCGTCATGCGATGCTCGAAGCCGGCAAGCAACTGGCGGTTGGGCCGGATGATGACGCTGCCGTTGTCGCCGTCGACGAGGATCGCCTCGCCTTCCTCGACGCTGTGGCGAATGTCGTGGAGCCGGCCGATCACGGGAACGCCGATGGCGCGGGCGACGATCGTCATGTGCGAGGTCAGCGAACCTTCCTCGAGCAGCACGGCCTTCAGGCGGCGGCGGTCATATTCGAGCAACTCGGCGGGCCCGAGGTTGCGGGCGATGAGAACCGCGTCGTGGGCGAGGCCGGTCTGCGCCGCGGTGCCCATCCGGCC
>JBDTZJ010000161.1:0-3924 GCA_040005255.1 Sphingomicrobium sp. | reverse complement strand
CTTGCAGAGCATGGCGACCGCACGGCCCTCATTTTCGAGGCGGATGAGCCGGGCCACGGCCACAGCCTGACCTACCGCGAGCTGTACGAAGAGACCTGCCGCTTCGCCAACCTGTTGAAGTCGCGCGGCATCCAGCGCGGCGACCGGGTGATGATCTACATGCCGATGATCCCCGAGGCGGCAGCAGCGATGCTTGCCTGCGCGCGCATCGGCGCGGTCCATTCGGTCGTATTTGGCGGCTTCTCGCCCGAGAGCCTCGCCGGTCGGATCGGCGACTGCGACGCCTGCGCCGTCATCACCGCCGACGAAGGCATGCGCGGCGGCAAGCCCATTCCGCTGAAGCGCAACGTCGACACCGCGCTCGATGCTCGCGACGTCCCCACCGTTGTGGTCGTCACCCGCACCGGCGCCGATGTGCCGATGAAGGCCGGGCGCGATATCAGTTACTCAGCGGTCCGCGACAGCCTCGCGGTCGAATGCAACCCCGAGATCATGAACGCCGAGGATCCGCTGTTCATCCTTTACACCTCGGGCTCGACCGGGAAGCCCAAGGGCGTCGTCCATACGACAGGCGGCTACGCGGTCTGGGCCGCGACCACCTTCGATTGGGTGTTCGACTATCGCGACGAGGACATCTTCTGGTGCACCGCGGACATCGGCTGGATCACCGGGCACAGCTACGTCGTTTACGGCCCGCTGGCGATGTGCGCGACCAGCGTGATGTTCGACGGCGTTCCCAATTATCCCGACTTCGGCCGCTTCTGGGAGACGGTCGACCGCTTGGGAGTGACCATCTTCTACACCGCGCCGACCGCGATCCGCGCGCTCATGCGCGAGGGCGACGAGCCGGTGAAGCGCCACAAGCGCACTACGCTCAGGTTGCTCGGCACGGTCGGCGAGCCGATCAATCCGGAAGCCTGGGAATGGTACTGGCGCGTCGTCGGCGACGGGCGCTGCCCGGTGGTGGACACGTGGTGGCAGACCGAGACCGGCGGGATCCTCATTTCGCCCGTCCCCGGCGCGACGGAAATGAAGCCGGGAAGCGCGACAAAGCCGCTCCCCGGCGTCAAGCCGATCCTCGTCGATGCGAACCATGAGGTGCTGGAAGGGCCGGCGAGCGGAAACCTCTGCATCTCCGCATCCTGGCCCGGTCAGATGCGCACCCTGTGGAACGACCACGGCCGCTTTTTTGAAACCTATTTCAAGGCCTATCCCGGCCTCTATTTCACCGGCGACGGCTGCCGCCGCGACGAGGACGGATATTACTGGATCACCGGTCGGGTCGACGACGTGATCAACGTCTCCGGCCACCGCATCGGCACCGCCGAAGTCGAAAGCGCGCTGGTTGCCCACCCCAAGGTCGCCGAGGCCGCCGTTGTCGGCTTTCCCCACGACATCAAGGGCACGGCGATCTACGCCTTCGTGACCTTGATTGCCGGTGAGGAAGGCGACAATGAATTGCGCAAGGAACTGAACCAAGAAGTCCGCAAGGACATCGGCGCGCTTGCCGCGCCCGAGAAAATCCACTTCACCCCCGCGCTCCCCAAGACCCGCTCGGGCAAGATCATGCGACGTATCCTGCGCAAGATCGCGGAAGGCGCGACGGACGGGTTCGGCGACACTTCGACGCTCGCCGACCCGACCATCGTCGACGCTTTGGTCGCGGGGCGGCAGTGAAGGCACTTGCGATATTGCCGCTCCTGGCGATGGCGGGGTGTCGCGGCAACGTGCCCGTCACGGGCTTGCCGTTTGACCCCGTGCAATTCTTCAGCGGCCACACGCAGGGCAATGCGCGGTTGCACACGATTTTCGGCGTTTCGCACGCGATCTTGGTCGATAGCCGCGGCTTGCCGGACGGCCGCGGCGGGCTGGTGCTCGACCAGCGCGTCGCCGAGCAGGGCAGCGCGCCTCGATCACGGCAATGGCGGATCCATCCAGCTGGGAGAGACCGCTGGTCGGGCACGTTGAGCGATGCCCGCGGGCCGATCACCATCCTCCGCACGAACAGTGACGTGGTCATCCGTTATCGAATGCACAACGGGGCGGCGGTCGAGCAGCATCTTCAGGTGCCGCCGTCTGGCGCGGTCGAAAACCACATGACGGTGAGCCACTTCGGCATTCGGCTTGCGACCCTCGATGAGCAGATCAAGAAGCTGCCGCGGTGAGGCTCGCCGTAATTCTTTTCGCTGTTCTAAGCGCGAGTGCCGCCCCAGAACCGCCAAAGTTCGACATGACCGCCTTCTTCGCGGGCAGGAGCCACGCGGACAATGTAATCAAGATTGCGCTGCACGCGCCGCACAAGCTGATCGTCGACAGCGTCGGCGGCCGCAACAAGGAAGGCGAGTTCGTGCTCGTCGACACGGTGCGCGAGGAAGGAAAGCCGGTGCGAACCCGGACCTGGGTGATGCGCCCCGTTGGCCCGAACCATTTCAGCGGCGTGCTCAGCGATGCTGTCGGCCCGGTCGATGTGGTCGTCAGCGGCGACACCGCAACGATCCGTTACATTATGAAGGACGGCCACCTGAAGATCGTCCAGCAGGTCCAGGCGCAGGGCGACGGCAAGACGCTGTCCAATCACGTCATCGCTAAGAAGTTCGGCCTGACCTTCGCGCACGTCGACGGCACCATCCGCAAGCTGGACTGAAACCGCGGTTTTGCTATCCCTTCAATCCAGGGGGAGTAGCCGATGGCGACGATTGCCGAGCAACCGCATCGCAAGCCCTGGTCGATGGCGCGGGTCATCATCGCCTCGTCCGCCGGCACGGCGTTCGAATGGTATGACTTCTTCATCTTCGGCAGCCTGGCGCCGGTCATCTCGAAGGTGTTCTTCGCCGGGCTCGACCCGACCCCGGCGCTGATCGCCGCGCTCGGCCTGTTCGCTGCCGGCTTCGCCTTCCGTCCATTGGGCGCGCTGATCTTTGGCGTCGTCGGCGACAAACTCGGGCGCAAGGGCGCCTTCCTCATCACCGTCAGCCTAATGGGCGCCGCGACCTTCCTGATCGGTTTCCTGCCAACCTATGCTCAGGCCGGTAGCTCGGCGGCGACGATGCTCATCATCCTGCGCATCCTCCAGGGGATCGCGCTCGGCGGCGAATATGGCGGCGCCGCAATCTACGTCGCGGAGCACGCCCGGGCGAGCAAGCGCGGGGCCGCGACCAGCTGGATCCAGTCGTCCGCGTCCTTCGGCCTGCTCGCCGCCTTGCTCGTGATCGTCGCCACCCGCACCGCAATCGGCGAGGATGCTTTCGCCGAGTGGGGCTGGCGCATTCCATTCCTCGTCTCGGCGGTGCTGCTCGCCATCTCGGTGTGGATGCGCGCCAAGCTCGCTGAAAGCCCCGAGTTCTGTCGCATTCGCGAGGAAGGCGACCTCGCCACCGCGCCGCTGCGGGAATCGTTCGGCAAGTGGCGCAATCTCAGGCGCGTGCTGATCGCCTTTTTCGGCATCATGTGCGCCCAAGGCGCGGTCTGGTACTTCACCTTCTTCTACATGCAGGTGTTCCTCGAAAAGTCGCTCGGACTGCCGAGCCAGACCAAGGACCTGCTGCTGATCGTCATGACCGTCGTCAGCGCGCCGCTCTACGTCTATTTCGGATGGCTCAGCGATCGGCTGGGACGCAAGCCGGTGATGATCGGCGGAATGCTGCTCGCGCTGCTGCTTTATTTCCCGGCCTCGCACTGGATCGCGGCCGCGGCCAATCCGCAGCTGATCGAGGCGCAGCAGAACACGCCGATCTTCGTCGAGACCGATCCCGCGACCTGCTCGGTGCAATTCGACCCCGTCGGCACGGCCAAGTTCGTCAGCGCCTGCGACATCGCGAAGTCGATCCTAGTGACCAAGGGGATTTCGTTCCTGACGCGGCGCTCACCCGACGGCAGCACCCACGTCGTTGTCGGTACCGAGCGCGTACCGATCGCGGGCGGAGA
>JBDTZJ010000160.1:0-3949 GCA_040005255.1 Sphingomicrobium sp. | reverse complement strand
ACTTCGCCGAGCGCTTCAGCCGCGCCATCGCCGAGGCCGAGCCGGAGATGTTCACGGCCAACATCCGCAAGGTTCAGCGCAAGGGCCGCATCTTTCTCGACTGGCTGCGCAATCAGCGTGGGTCGACGGCCGTCATGCCTTATTCGGCGCGTGCGCGCGAAGGCGCCCCGGTCGCCGCCCCAGTCGCCTGGGAGGAGCTCGACCGCTACGAAGGCGGCAACCATTTCACCATCCGCGACGCGGACGAGCTGATCGAACGCGCCGGTTCAAAGATGCTTGCAGGCTGGGGCGAGGCGAAGCAAGCCTTGCCGGATGCGTAAGACCTTCGCCGCTGCTCTCGCTCCGCTGCTCCTCGTCCTCACCGCCGCATCGCCGCCCGAACTTGCGCGATGGCGCGCCGAAGCGAGCCATGTGACCATCACCCGCGACGACTGGGGCATCGCCCATATGTATGGCCGCACCGACGCCGACGCGGTGTTCGGGATGATCTACGCGCAGGCCGAGGACGATTTCCCGCGCATCGAGGCGAACTATCTCACCAACCTCGGCCGCACTGCCGAGGCGGACGGCGAGAAGGCGGTCTGGCAAGATTTGCGCGCGCGCCTGTACGTCAGCGACAACGAGCTGAAGGCGGATTATGCGCGCAGCCCGGTGCCGATGCGGCGACTGATGGATGTCTGGGCCGATGGACTAAACTATTTCCTCGCGACGCATCCCAACGTGCGGCCGCGCGCGCTGACGCGGTTCGAGCCGTGGATGGCGCTGTCCTTCACCGAAGGCAGCATCGGCGGGGACATCGAGCGGATCGACCTAGACCAGCTCAAGGCCTTCTATACATCCTCCCCTCGATTCCGAGGGGAGGGGGACCAGCCGAAGGCTGGTGGAGGGGCCCCTCCGTCACGGCTCCGCCGTGCCACCTCCCCTGCAAATGCAGGGGAGGAAGCTGCCGAGCGCGAGCGCCAAGGCTCCAACGGCATCGCCATCGCGCCCAAACTGACCGCCAACGGCAGCTCACTGCTGCTCATCAACCCGCATACCAGCCACTTCTTCCGGTCCGAGCTGCAGGCGACAAGCGATGAAGGCCTCAACGTCTATGGCGCAGCGACCTGGGGCCAGTTCTTTATCTACCAGGGCTTCAACGCGCACGCGGGCTGGATGCACACTTCGAGCGGCATCGACGTCGTCGACGAATTTGCCGAGAAGGTCGAGCGGCGCGGCAACGCCTATTGCTACCGCTATGGTCGAGTCTGCCGGCAGATAGGCGTCCGCCCCGTGACCATCCGTTACCGCAAGGGGGACGGATCGCTCAGCACGCGCAGCTTCACCACCTACCGTACGCACCACGGCCCGATCGTGCGCTCGGCTGATCGCCGCTGGGTCGCCTTCGCGATGATGGACAAGCCGGTCGAGGCGCTGCAGCAGAGCTTCCTCCGGACGAAGGCGACCGACCTCGCGTCTTTCCTGCGCGTCGCGACCTTGTTCAAAGCAAACAGTTCGAACAATACAATTTTTGCCGACGACAAGGGTGAGGTCGCCTACCTCCATCCGCAGTACGTGCCGCGGCGCGACGACCGCTTCGACTACACCAAGCCCGTCGATGCGAGCGATCCGGCGACCGACTGGCACGGGCTTCACGCGCTCAACGAGCTTCCTAGCGCTCTCAATCCGCCGAACGGCTGGGTGCAGAACACCAACGCCTGGCCCTACCGCGCCGCCGGGCCAAACAGCGCGGACCCGGCCCGTTTCCCGAAATACATGGACACCGACGGCGAGAATTTCCGCGGCCTCCACGCGCAGCAGCTCCTCACGGGAAGCAGCGGCTGGACGCTCGAGAAGCTCCAGGCCGCGGCCTACGACAGCTATCAGCCGGGCTTCGCGGTCCTGATCCCGTCGCTGATCCAGGCTTATGATGCGCTTGCCAATGGTGACGCCCGCAAGGCGGAACTAGCCGGTCCGGTCGGCGTGCTGAGCACGTGGAATTTCCGCTGGTCCGCCGATTCAGTCGCCCAGTCACTGGCGATGGTCTGGGGCGCGGCGCTGAAGAGAGAGCTCAACGCCCCGAAATCGGAGCCCGGCAACAAAGTGATGTTGCGCCTCGCGCGCGATACAACGCCGGAGCAGAAAGTCGGGGCGCTTTCCGCCGCGGTCGCCCGGCTCACGAGCGACTTCGGTCGCTGGCAGGTGCCGTGGGGCGCGCTCAATCGCATCCAGCGCATCTCGCCTGCGATCAATCCGGCGTACAGCGACAGCGCGGCGAGCCTGCCGGTGCCGTTCGCCGAGGGCAGCTACGGTTCGCTCGCCTCGCTCCGCTCCGAGCAGAAGCCCGGGACGAAGCGCTGGTACGGTAATTACGGCAACAGCTTCGTCGCGGTGGTCGAGTTCGGTAAGCGCGTGCGCGCGCATGCCGTGACCGCCGGTGGCGAAAGCGGCAACCCGGCCTCACCGCATTTCAACGACGAAGCGCAGCGTTACGCATCAGGCGACTTGCGCGAGGTCTATTTCTATCCCGAGCAGCTGAAGGGCCACACCGAGCGGGTCTATCGGCCGGGCGAATAATCCTCCTCGGAACGGGGAGGGGGACCGCCGAGCGCAGCTCGGTGGTGGAGGGGCCCCCTCCGTAAGTCCTTCGGACTGCCACCTCCCCGTTCCGGGGAGGAATTAAAGCCCCGCGAACCTGTCGGTCGCCCGGACCAGCGCGTCGAGGTTGCCGGGCTCACTGAACAGATGCCCGCTGTCGGGGATGATGTTGAGCTCTACCTCGGGCCACGCCTGCTTCAGTTTCCATGCGGCGATCGGCGGCGTGCAGGTGTCGTGCCGACCCTGGACGATGACGCCGGGGATTCCGCGCAGCCTTTCGGCATCGCGCAGCAGCTGCCCTTCCTCCAGCCAGCCGTGCGTCGCCATATAATGGTTCTCGATCCGGGCGACGGCGACGGCAACGTCGGGCGAAGTGAAATGCTCGATCGTCTCGGGGCTGGGAAGGAGCGTGACGATGTCGCCTTCCCACTTGCTCCACGCCTTGGCGGCCGTGAGCTGCACGTCCTTGTCGTCGCTCGTCAGCAGCTTGCGATAGGCTTCAACGAGATCGCCGCGCTCAGTCTCGGGGATCGGCGCCAGGAACTCCTCGAACTTATCGGGATAGACCTGGCTGGCGCCGCCATCCTTGTACATCCAGTCGATCTCGTACTGGTCGAACAGGAAGATGCCGCGGAGCACCAGCTCGGTAGCGCGCTCGGGGTATTTCTCCGCATAGGCGAGCGCGAGCGTCGAGCCCCAGCTGCCGCCGAATACCTGCCATTTGTCGACCTTGGCGACCTGGACCCGAAGCTTCTCAATGTCCTCGACCAGGTCCCAGGTCGTGTTGTTCTCAAGGCTCGCATAGGGCGTCGACTTGCCGCAGCCGCGCTGGTCGAACACCAGGATCTTGTACTTGTCGGGATTGAACTGCCGGCGGTGATCGGGGCTCGATCCGCCGCCTGGTCCGCCGTGGAGGAAGACGACGGGCTTGCCGTCGGGATTGCCGCACAGCTCCCAATAGAGGCGGTGCCCGTCCCCCACATCGAGCATTCCAGTCTCATAAGGTTCGATCGCCGGGTAAAGCGTCCGGCGCTTGGGGCTCATCGCGTCCATCAGAAGCTGAACTCCTCGTAGATGTGGGAAACGTCGCCGCCCCACTCATGTTCATATTTGTGCAGCAATCGGTCGGCGGGGGTCATGCCGGTCGCGACCACATCGCGCAATGGATCGAGAAAGCCGCCCTCATTGTCGCCGGCGCTGTTGAGCCGTGCACGGCGGGTGAGGCCGCCGGCGGCGATGTCGAGCACCCGGCCCGCAAAGTCGCGCATGGCCTGCCCGTCTGGAGTGACGGCGTCGAGCGCCAGCCGCGGCACGTCGTGGCGGAGCTTCTCGCGCTCGTCGATGTGCCAGTGCTTCACCAGGTCCCACGCTT
>JBDTZJ010000030.1:0-13511 GCA_040005255.1 Sphingomicrobium sp. | reverse complement strand
GACGCCGCGAGCGCCACTGCCCGCCGGCGGCGGCGCGCGACCGTCGTGCGGACCGCGCGCGATCGCGCGATCGCCCTCGAGACGTTCCGGCCGGTCAGCGCTCGGCTGCTACTCTCGTTCAAGCCTCTAAACTCCGGCGGCGGACAAGATGTCACACCGCACCGTTACCAGCCTCAATCCGCGGGCGCGGTGCAAGGCGGCGCTGCTCGCTGCCTCATAATGGGTCAGCCAAGGCCAAGTCCGTTGCCCGCGCCCATGAAGTCGAAGAGGCCTGATCCTGGGTCAATGTTCGAGTCCGTGTCGTCGTGGACGAGGACCAGTGAAGACCCGGTCAACGGGGGTGGCCATGAGAGAGATTGGGATCGTCACATTGCTGAGCGTCGCCGTGACTGCCGCGGCCCCTGGCCCGCAGGCCTACCGGCCGGCGGTCTACGTCACGCCCAAGTCGACGCTGGACTTCGCCAGCTGCTTCGCGCGAACACAGGACCAGCGTGGTGCAGCCTGGTGGTTCGTCCCCCGCGACAATGGGGGCACTTTCTCCAATCTTGGCGCCAAGAGCGGGGCCGCGACTTACTTCGTGGTCATCAACGACCGGGGAACGCGGCGCGAAATCGCGCTCGACCAGAGGGGTCCCGCTTCAGGCGCGCGCGAGGCGCTGAACCAATGCATCTAACGAGCGAGCTCTTGCTGGATCGCCGCCGCGTTGCCCGCGTCGGGGTCGCCTCGTCGATCACCGTGCGACCGATCGGCGGCTTCAATCATCAGGTCCGACTCGATGATGTCTCGACAGCGGGGTGCCGCGTGGAGCTGGTCGAAGCGACCGAGCTCGGCGAACCACTGATCACGCGCTTTCCGCAACTCGAGCCGCTGGTCGGCGAAGTGCGCTGGAAGGACGGCGCGACCGCCGGCCTGCAATTCTCACGGCTCATGCATCCCGCCGTGCTCGATGCGCTGGTGACGCGACTCCACTGAAACTTTCCGCAGTTAAGAACGCATGTGGATTGCTGCGGCGGCAGTAGTTCGCTGCGGTTGTTCACTCGACGTGCGGGTGACCGAAGTGCAAGTGGCGGTCATGCGGGGGTGTGTTTCCAGCATTGCGGTGATGCTGCTGGCGACGAGTGGCGCGGCAGTGGCGGCGGATGAGCAGCCGATCTGCGCCGATCGTCCGGGCAAGGCGACTTCGACGTGCACGGTGCCGGCCGGCCATTGGCAGCTCGAGGCCGGACTGGCCGACTGGACGCTTCAAGAGAGCGATGGCGAGCGCGATACGTCGCTGGCGATCGGCGAGACGACGGTCAAATATGGGCTGACCGGCCGTTCGGACATCGAGATCGACGTGACCCCGTGGCAGCGGGCGACGAGTCGTGGACCGGACTTTCACGACACCGCCGAGGGGATTGGCGACATCAACGTCATTTATAAGCACCAGCTCACAGCGGCGAACTCCCCGGTGCAGGCGACGCTTTACCCGTACGTGAAAGTACCGACGGCGAAGCGCTCGCTCAGCAACGGCAAATGGGAGGGCGGGCTGCTGATTCCGATCCTATATCCGATTCCGCATTCGCCGCTCAGCATCAACCTGACGCCCGAGATCGACTGGGTCGCCGACGCCGACGGGCACGGGCACCATGCGGCGATGGTCCAGGTGGTGAGCCTCGGCTGGCAGGCGACCGACAAGCTCAACCTGTCGGCGGAGATCTGGGGCCAGTGGGATTGGGATCCATCGGGCACTACGCGGCAGGCGAGCGCCGACGGATCGATCGCCTATCTGCTCAGCAACGACGTCCAGCTCGATGCCGGAGCGAATTTCGGGCTCAACCGGGTGACACCGGATGTGGAGCTGTACGCGGGCGTGTCGGTGCGCTTTTAGGCCGACAGCATCTTCTTCACGCCGCGCGCCGCCTGGCGCAGCCGCTGCTCATTCTCGACCAGCGCTATGCGGACGAAGCCCTCGCCTTCCTCGCCGAAGCCGACTCCGGGTGCCACAGCGACATGGGCCTCGGTTAGAAGGCGCTTGGAAAATTCCATCGCGCCGAGGTTGTGAAAACGCTCGGGGATCGGCGCCCAGGCGAACATCGAGGCTTCTGGCACCGGGATCGGCCATCCGGATCGCGTAAAGCTGTCAACCAGCACATCCCGCCGCTTCTTGTAGAGCGCTCGGTTGGCGGAGACGATGTCCTGCGGACCATTGAGCGCCGCGACAGCCGCGGCCTGGACGGGCGTGAACGCCCCATAGTCGAGATAGGATTTCACCCGCGCCAGCGCCTCGATCAGGCGGGCATTGCCGACCGCGAAGCCGATTCGCCAGCCGGCCATTGAATAGGTCTTGGACATCGACGTGAACTCGACCGCGACTTCCTTGGCGCCTTCGACCTGGAGGATCGACGGCGTCGGCACGTCGCCGAAATAGATTTCGGCATAAGCGAGGTCGGAAATGACGATCAGCTCGTGCTCGCGCGCGAAGGCCACCAGGCGCTCGTAGAACGGAAGGTCGGCGACATAGGCAGTCGGGTTGGACGGATAGCCGACGACCAGCACCTTGGGCCGCGGGACGCTGTAGCGCACGGCGCGGTCGAGCCGTTCGAAGAAGTCGTCTCCAGGCGCCGCGGGGATCGAGCGGATCGCGGCCCCGGCGATGATGAAGCCGAACGTGTGGATCGGATAGGAGGGGTTCGGCGCGAGCACGACATCGCCAGGCGCGGTGATGGCCTGGGCGAGGTTGGCGAGGCCTTCCTTCGAACCCAGGGTGACGATGACTTCACTGTCGGGATCAACGGTTACACCGAAGCGGCGTTGGTAATAGGCCGCCTGCGCCTTTCGCAGGCCGGGGATGCCGCGGCTTGCCGAGTAACGGTGGGCGTTCGGCTTGTTGGCCACCTCGCACAGCTTGTCGATCACATGTTTCGGCGGGGCGCCGTCGGGATTGCCCATCCCGAGGTCGACGATGTCCTCGCCGCGCGCCCGCGCCGCCGCCTTCATCGCATTCACTTCGGCAAAGACGTAGGGCGGCAGCCGGCGGATGCGGTAGAAATCGGCGTCCATCGCCTGCTCATGCAGCCGATGGTGCACTGCGGCAAGCTAGCTAGCGGTGCATCTCTTTCTGCGCTTCCTGGAACCAGCCGCGGGGCGCAACGCCTTGCTCGCGCACCGCCGCCTGCTTCGGCTTGGGCGAGGGCTGATTGCCCGGGAAAGCAACGAACATGATTGCTACGGCGAGTATTGCGAGAACCGTCAGGATGGCGGCGAACGGCACGGTCGACAGCCACGGCCGCGTCGGCACGCTTTGGCTTTTCGGTTCGCCTTCGCGCGCCCGGCGGTAGCTGCGCTTGATCGCCAGCGCGCCGATGTATGCGTCGGGCCTGGTCCAGCTGGCGCCGGGCGCCGGGTTCGCAATCTTCTGCTTGCCCTTCACGTCGCGCTAGGTGCGCTTCGCGCCGCCGCTTTGCAATGCCGCCGGCCGGCCGCAGAGCGGGTCCGCGGCGATAAATTCAGGCCTTCGTCGGCACCTTCAATTCGGCGACGGTCTTGGCGCCGCACGTGACCGTTACCGTGTCGATGGCCGCGCTGCCCGGAATGGTGGCGCTCACGTCCCACCAATTATCGGGAGCGCCGAAGCGGGTGTTGTTGACCGTGATGGTCGGCGAGATCGAGGCGCGGGTCCCCGTCACCTCGGACGGGCCGAGCAGCGCCTGGTAGCGCGAATCCGACCGGTATGCCTTGCCCTTGACGACAATGTTGCCGTCCTTGCCGCGCGAGGCCTTCCAGTCCTTCGTCTCGCTGTCCTTAAAGAAGCAGTGGGCGGCCTTTTTCTTCGGTTGCGCGGCATTGGCGGCGGCCTGGTTGGCCGCACCGTTATCGGATTGGCCGCAGCCGCTGAGCAGCGCGGCGGCACTCACCGCAACGATCGATCTGCGCATGACCTCACCTCCCCCTTCGGCCCCATTGGAGCCAAATCCGGGCGGCGTATCAAGTCCGCTCGGGCCCGGCGTTCAGTCGTCGATCGGCTGGCCGCTTTGCTCCTGCTCGAACAGATCGGCGACGACATCACCGCGCGCGGTCAGGCGGACCTTGTCGCCCTCGACTTCGGCGACGAGGCCGCGCGGGATGTAATGATGGTGGTCGTGATGCGCCTCGCCGCTGTCGGCGCGGATCAGCTTGATGCGGTTGTCTTCGACCCGGTCGACGGTGCCGAGGTGGACGCCGTCTGCGCCGATCACTTCCATATGTTCGCGAATATCCTCGAAGCCGCTCATAACCTTCTCCTCTGGGGCTGGCACTCAACGCTTCGCTCGCGCCGGTAGTTCACGGGCGCGGCGCCGGACTACGCCCGTTTCACGCACGAGTCATCGGGGGCATTGGGTTGTCGGCCCCGCCAATCGGCCCTAGTTCCGCGCCCCATGCTCGACATCCGCACCACCACCGAGGCGCAAGTCGCGCCCGAAGCGCCGCCCTCGCCGACCCACGTTGCCATCCGCCGCGAGGATTACCGCCCGCCGGACTGGCTGGTGCCGGAGATCCACCTCGACTTCGACCTTGGGACCGACACGACCCGGGTCCGCGCGACGCTCAGCGTCGAGCGCAACGGCGATCACGATCGCCCGCTGAAGCTCGATGGTGACGAGCTCGAACTGGTCTCCGTGAACGTCGACGGGAAGCCGGCCAATTATCGCATGGACGGGCCTGCGCTCGTTCTCGAGCTCGGCGGCAACCGCGCCACGATCGAGACCGAGGTCGTCATCCACCCGGCCGCGAACACCAAGCTGATGGGCCTCTATGCCTCGGGTGGGATGCTGTGCACGCAGTGCGAGGCCGAGGGCTTCCGCCGCATCACCTTCTTCCCGGATCGGCCCGACGTGCTGTCCAAATATCGCGTGCGGATGGAAGGCGACGCGACGGAATTTCCGATCCTGCTGTCGAACGGCAACCGCGTCGCGCACGGTGACGGCGCAAACGGGCGTCACTGGGCCGAGTTGGAAGATCCGTTCCCCAAGCCCTGCTATTTGTTCGCGCTCGTCGCCGGCGACCTTCAGGCCAATCGCGACACCTTCACGACGATGAGCGGCCGCAAGGTCGACCTCTTCATCTGGGTGCGGGAAGTCGACCTTCCCAGAACGCAGCACGCGATGGACAGCCTCAAGCTGGCGATGGCCTGGGACGAGAAGGTCTACGGCCGGGAATATGACCTGGACCTGTTCAACATCGTTGCCGTCAGCGATTTCAACATGGGCGCGATGGAGAACAAGAGCCTCAATATCTTCAACTCGGCCTATGTGCTGGCCGATCAGGAGACCGCGACCGACGCCGACTTCGACAATATCGCCCGCGTCGTGGCGCACGAATATTTCCACAATTGGTCGGGCGACCGCGTCACCTGCCGCGACTGGTTCCAGCTGTCCTTAAAGGAAGGCTTCACCGTCTTCCGCGACCAGAGCTTCTCGGCCGACGTCGGCAGCCCGGCGGTCAAGCGGATCGAGGATGTGCGGGTGCTCCGCGCCGTGCAATTCCCCGAGGACCAGGGGCCGCTCGCCCATGCGGTGCGCCCGGACAGCTATATAGAGATCGGGAACTTCTACACCGCGACCGTCTACAACAAGGGCGCCGAGCTCATTCGCATGTTCCACACGTTGCTGGGGGCGGAGAAGTTCCGCAAAGGCACCGACCTCTATTTCGATCGCCACGACGGCGAGGCGGCGACCTGCGACGATTTCGTCAAGGCGCTGGAAGACGGAAGCGGCGTCGACCTCGGCGCGTTCAAGATCTGGTACAGCCAGGCCGGGACGCCCAAGGTCCACGCGCGTCTGGAGCATGACGCGACGGCGAAGACCGCGACGCTGCACCTCGAGCAGCATGAGGACCCGACGCCCGGCCAGCCGGTCAAGCAGCCGATGCCGATTCCGTTGAAGACCGCGCTGATCGGCGAGGAGACGGGGGAGGAGATTTGCCCGGAGCGGCTGATCGTCCTCGACCAGCGCCACCAAAGCATCCGCTTCGACAATGTCGCAGAGCCCGCGCTGCTGTCGATCAACCGCGATTTCTCCGCGCCGGTGATCGTCACCGCCGAGCGCCGGCCAAGCGAGCTTGAGCGGCTCGCGCACGGCGACTCCGACCCCTTCGCCCGCTACGAGGCGATGCAGGAACTGATGATGGGGGCGCTCACCGCCGGCGCATACGGCGAAGGGGTTGATTCCGAGCCGGTGATCCGCGCGGTTCGCGCGACGCTCAAGTCCAACGCGCTCGATCCGGCGTTCAAGGCCGAGGCGATCCTCGTGCCGAGCGACACATTGATCGCCGAACGCATGGAGTTAGTCGATCCCGACGCCATCCACGCCTCACGCGAGAGGTTACGCGCTGCCGTCGGCTCGGCGCTCAGGAACGAGCTTCTGGCCGCGCATGCGCTTGGCGGAGTCGACGGCGACGACCTCAGCCCGCGAGCGAAAGGCATCAGGCGGCTGCGGGCGGTCGCTCTCGGGCTGCTGTCGGCCGCGGACGAAGCGCAGGCGGCCAAGCTCGCCAAGGCGCAGTTCGACGCTGCCGACAATATGACCGACCGTCAGGGCGCGCTCGGCATCCTCGTTTCGACCGAGGCGCCCGAGAGGCAGGCTGCGCTCGATGCATTCTATGCGCGCTTTCACGACGATCCGCTGGTGCTCGACAAATGGTTCGCGCTTCAGGCCGCGGCGCAGCGGCCGGATACCGTCGACCAAGTGCTGAAGCTGGCGAAGCATCCTGACTTCACGATCACCAACCCGAACCGGCTGCGCTCGCTCGCCGGCATGTTCGGCGGCAATCACTGGGCGTTCCATAGCGCCGACGGCCGCGGCTACGAATTCCTCGCCGACATGATCATCGCCGCCGATAAGATAAACCCGCAGGTCGCGGCGCGGCTGGTGCCGGCGTTCGGCCGCTGGCGGCGGTTCGAACCCAAGCGCGGCGAGCTGATGCGCCGGGCGCTGGAGCGGATCGTCGCGACGCCTGGACTGTCGAAGGATGTATTCGAGCAGGCGAGCAAGTCACTGGCCTAGTTGGACTTTCGAGCAGCCGACGCAACCAAAGTCCGTCTCGACCGCTGTAGCGCCTAGAGCACTGGGGCTGGAAGGATGGCGCCAGTGAGACACAAGTACCTGTGCACCCTGTTCGCGTTGCCGCTGCTCGGCGCCTGCGCGACCGATCCATATACCGGCCGAGCAGACCTCGGCACCCACATGCTCGGCGGCGCACTCATCGGTGCAGCCGGCGGCGCGCTTGCCGGGCAGGCACTCGGCGGCAATTACATCACCGGGGCTGCTGCCGGAATGGCCGTAGGAGGAGCGCTGGGTGCAGCGACAACTCCGCGCGGCACGGCTCGCCCGCACTATTATCGGGATACACGCGGCTACTGCTATTACATCGATAAGAAAGGCCAGCCGCGATACAACTACAACGTCAAGTGCTGAGGGTGTCGAAAAGGCTCGGCTGAAGTTGTATCCTCCGCTCGAGCGAAGGAGGCGACCCGATGCCTGTAACCACGGTCAAAGCTGGGCAGAGACAAGCGCTCAACATTCTTGGGATGCCGCTCACCATGCTGTGTGAAGCCCGGGAGACCGGCGGCGCCTGGTCATTGTTCGAGGAGGAGGTTCCCCTCGGTATGGGACCGCCACCACACCGGCACGACTGGGACGAAGCCTATTACATCCTCGACGGCGACATCGATTTTACGATCGACGGAGCGCCCGTGCGGTCGAGTACCGGCGACTTCAATTATCTGCCGAGAGGCACGGTGCACGGATTCAAGGGAGCGTCAAACCTGCCCGCCCGCGTGCTGATCTTCGCTGCGCCAGCGCATGGCTCCGAATTCTTTCAGGAGATCAGCCGGGAGATTCGAAGCCTTCCTGAAGACGGCCCCAAAATCCCTGAGATCGGTCGTCGGCACGGGATCGAGTTCGTGACTTCATCGCAAGCCGCCTAGCTACCGGAACTCCCGATCCACTTCGCCACATCGAGCGCCACCTGGTTGGCGGCGCGGTTGAGCGCGGGGCCGACGCTGGCCGGGGTCCCGTCCGCAGGCGCGGTGGCGGTGAAGCGGCGGGTCTCGACCCGGGCGCCTCCTGCGGCGGACAGCGACGCGTCATAGGTCACCACGACCTGGCCGCTCGAGGCATCATAGCCAAAATGCTGCAGCTCGCCGCTGACCATCAGGCCGGGGTCGAGCGTGGTCTGCGCCGCGCCAAGGACGACGCGGTTGGTCGTGCGCCGGATGGTCTCCTCGAGCAGCCCCTGGAACAGGTGCGCGGGCGTATCGATCAGCTGCAGGTTCGCGACATATTGCACGTCGGTCGGCGTCACCTGGACCGGCACGCGAACGGTGCCGATCTCGCGCCGGACAGCTGGCGTGCCGATGGTCACGGCCTGGCCGGGCGCAGCCGTGCGGGCCATGCTCGCCGGCTCCGGCGCTTCGGGTGTCAGCGTGACGAGATTGGCCGGCGGCTTGCCGCCGCCAAGCAAGCCCGAGCAGCCGGAGAGGCCGAGCGAAAGGCTCGCCGCAAGGGCCATCACAGCCGTTTTTGTGAGCAGCCTCATTTGCGTTTCCCTGGTTTGTAGTCGGGCAGCTTCTCGGGACCGAGAGAGCCGCCGATGCCTTGTTGATTGACGCGGTTCGAGACCTGCTCGAGCGAGTTCGACAGCGCACGCAAATCGTGGACCAGCTTGTTGGCTTCGGGCAGCGTCGACTTGGTGAAGTTCTGCACGCCGGGCCGCGCATCGGTGATCATCGCGTTGAGATTGTCCGCCGCCTGGCGGGCCGCGACGATCGTCTTGTTGAGGTTGTCGATTGCCGGGCGGCCCTGTTCGTTGACCAGCCGGTTGGTGTTGTCGGTCAGCGCTGCGACATTGTTCGCCGCCAGGCCCGCGTTGTGCGACGCGATCTTGATCTCCGCGATGGTCTCGCCGAGCTCGGGCGAGTGGGCGCGCAACTGCTGCGTCGTCAGGTCGATATTCTCGAGGATGTCGGAAATCGAGTTCTGGTTCTTGTCGGACAGGAGCTCGGTCAGGCGCTCGGTGAGGCGCTGGATGCGGTCGATCAGTTCTGGCGCACTGTTGAGGAGGGCGCTAATTCCGCCTGACGTCGCGGGAATCACCGGACAGCCCTGCGGCCCCGACTGCTCGATGGGCGGGTGGCCGCGCTCGGCGCCTGTCAATTGAATTTCCGATACGCCGGTGAAACCGACGCCGTGGATCTGCGCACTGGTGCCCTGGAGCACCGGCGTCTGTTCATCGACCTCGACCCGCACCCAGACGAACTCGGGGCGATTGGGAAGGAGGGAGATCTTCTGTACCTGCCCGACCGGAACGCCCGAGAAGCTGACGTTCGAACCCTTGTTCAAGCCGCCGACGCCCTGGGCGAAGTAGATGTCGTAGCACTTCTTCTCCGTGTTCGAGAGGCCGGCGAGCCAGACGATAAACAGCAAGGTGCCGGCGAGCAGGGCCACCGTAACGGCGCCGACCATCACATAGTTCGACCGGGTCTCCACTAGGTGTGCGCCCCTTCCTCGTGCTCTTCATAGCTCGCGGCGGCAGAACGCCCCCGCGGCCCGTTAAAATACTCTTGTATCCAAGGATGGTCTAAAGCCAATAGTTCCGGGATCGTTCCGACGCCGATGACCTTCTTGTCCGCGAGCACGGCGATGCGGTCGCAGACGGAGTGCAGCGTGTCGAGGTCGTGGGTGATGAGGAACACCGTCAACCCCAGGCGCTGCTGAAGCGAGCGCACCAGCTGGTCGAACGCCGCCGCGGCGATCGGGTCGAGGCCGGAGGTCGGCTCGTCGAGAAACAATATCTCGGGATCGAGCGCCAGCGCTCGCGCAAGCCCGGCGCGCTTGACCATGCCCCCCGACAGTTCCGATGGATATTTGGGCCCTGCGTCGGCGGGCAGGCCGCCCATCGCGATCTTGTAGGATGCGATTTCGTCGAGCAGCGGGGGCTTGATGAACGGGAAATATTCGCGGATCGGGACCTCGACATTCTCCGCCACCGTCAGGGTCGAGAACAAGGCGCCGTTCTGGAACAGGATGCCCCAGCGGCGGCGGATGTTCTTCGCTTCGTCCTCGGTGCGCCCGACCATATTCTCGCCGAGCACCTCGATCTCGCCCTCGTCGGGGGTTTGGAGACCAATGATCGACCGAAGCAGCACCGATTTGCCGGTTCCCGAGCCGCCAACCACGCCGAGGATCTCGCCGCGGCAGACGGTGAGGTCGAGGTCCTCGTGCACCACCTGCTCGCCGAAGCTGTTGCGAAGCCCGTGGACCGTGATGACCGGCTGGCAGCCGGGAGGACCCTTGCCCGGCGGCGTCATACCCAGCCGATCGAGCTGAAGAAGACCGCGAACACCGCGTCGAGCACGATCACGAGAAAGATCGACTGGACGACGGCGTTGGTCGTGCGCGCGCCGACCTCCTCGCTGTCGCCCTGGACCAACATGCCCTGGAAGCAGCCGGAGAGCGCGATGATGAAGCCGAATACCGGGGCCTTGATCAGTGCGATCCACAGGTCGGTCATCGGGACGACCTCCTGCAGCCGCTGGATGTAGGTCAGCGGCGGTATCTGCAGGTCGAGCCAGACGAAAATTCCGCCGCCGAGCAGCGCGGTCAGCATCGCCCAGAAGGCGAGCAGCGGCATCATGAACACCGCCGCCATCATCCGCGGCAAGACGAGCGCTTCGATGGGCGAGACGCCAATCGTGCGCATCGCGTCGATCTCTTCGGTGATCTTCATCGTGCCGATCTGCGCGGCGAACGCCGAGCCCGATCGGCCGGCGACCATGATCGCGGTCATCAGCACGCCGAGCTCGCGCACCGTGATGCGGCCGATGAGGTTGATGGTGTAGACCTCGGCCCCGAACTGGGCGAGCTGGACCGCGCCCTGCTGGGCGATGACGATGCCGATGAGGAAGCTCATCAGGCCGATGATCCCGAGCGCGCGCACCCCGACCACGTCGAAGCGCTGCACCACCGCGTTGAGGCGAAAGCGCTTGGGCCGGCGGATGACGTTTCCGAAGCCGATCAGCGTCGCGCCGAAGAAGCCGAGCAGCCCGACGAGCGTCGTTCCGAGCTCGGCGATCCACCCGCCGAGCTCGCGCAGCACCGCCGTGAAGTCGTGGGGTTCGTCGGGGACGACCCGCGTTGGCACGTCGAACTCGCCGACCTGCTTCAATAAGCTGACCTCATCGCGGCTGGCACCGATGACCTTGGCGCCACGGTCGCGAACGGTGCGGTAGACGATCCACGCGCCGACCGTGTCCATCCGTTCGATGTCGGTGAGATCGATCGTCACCGGGTCCGGCAAAGCGTCGATTTCGCGCTGGGTGGTAGCGGCGCGCGTGATGGTGAGCGCCCCCGCGACCCGGTAGACGGAGCCGTGCGGCTGGTCCGCTTGCTGCTCGGTGACCTCGGCCATGCGCGGCGGATTAGTGCGCGAAATGGCCGCCATGAGCAAGTCGCGCGCCGGTGCAGCCTTTCCCGCGCGCGGCCCCCCCCCTATGCCGAACGGCGATGACGAGTGCGGAAAGCTCCGGCACGATCGGGCGTGCGGCCTATGAGAAGGCGTTCCCGCGCGTCAGCGACGCTCTGACGCTCTATGTGTGGCGCAGCCCTGCTTTTGTAGTGACGCGGGCGGCAGCGGCAGCGGCAGCGGGCATCCCGGCGATCACCCTTACCTTGCTCGAAGCGCTGCTGGCGGGGCTGGTGTTCCTGCTGTTCTGGACCGGCCGCTATTGGCCTGGACTGCTGGTTGCGCTGGCGGTCATGCTCGTGAGCGTCGCTGGCATGATGCTGTCGCGCCTGGGCCACGCGCCGGTATGGGCCAATCGCTTGCGCCTCGCGGTCGAGGTCGTCGCCCCGCTCTCCTGGTGGTGGGCGTGGGCGCACGGGCTCGCGGCTTACGGGCGGCCCTTGGAGCCGGTCTATGCGACCATGGTGCTGTGGGTCGTCGTCGGCGGCACGGTCGCGCTGCGAGCGATCGAGGCGCTCGCGCTGCACCGCTTCAACGGCATGGAAATCCACGCCTGGCGGCCGCTCGACAGCCGCTTTCGGCTGGTTAGCGCGGGGCGCAACCCGAACCTCGTGATCCTCACCGCTGCGCTGTTGTTGCGCCGCCCCGACACCGGGCTCGTGCTGGTCGCCTGGTGGACGCTGATCAGCCTGATCTTCCACGCCGTCCGGCTGGCGCAGCTGACCGAGCGCCAGGCGCAGCGGCAGAAGGTCACTTCCTGGCTCGAACGATGAGTGATCTCGCCGTCTATGACATGGATCGGACGGTCACGCGGCGGCCGACTTATGTGTCGTTCCTGCTGCATTGCGCGGTTCGGCGCGCGCCGTGGCGGCTGCTGTTGCTGCCCGTCGTCCTTGTGTCGGTAATCGCCTATGCGATGCGGCTGATCGATCGCGCCAGGCTTAAGGAAATCAACCATCATCTCCTGCTCGGGCACCGGGTGCATTTGAGCGAGCTGAGACCGCTGGTCGATGGCTTCGCCGACCGGCAGGTGGCGGCCAATATCCGTCCCGGCGCGAGGCGCGCGATTGCGCGCGATAAGGCGGAGAGCCGGCGGCTGGTGCTCGCGACCGCCTCCTACCTGCTCTACGCCGACGCGATCGCTGAGCGGCTCGGCTTCGACGACGTGATCGGCACCGGGTCGATCATCGGGCTCGACGAACGGGTCCACGCGAAGATTGGCGGCGAGAACGCCTATGGCGAAGCCAAGATGCGGATGATCGCCGACTGGGTCGAAAAGTCAGGGCTGAAAGGGGTGCACGGGCATGTGCGTTTCTACTCCGACCATGTGTCCGACCGGCCGGCGTTCGAATGGGCCGATGAGCCGGTCGCGGTGAATCCGCATGGGAAGCTGCGAAGGCTGGCCGATGAACGCGGATGGGCGGTCGAAGATTGGGGCTAGCGTCCGCTCTGGACACGTTGCGGACATCGGCCGAGTGCATCACGCGACATCGGACATCGTCTCGGATGGTGTCGGACCGAGGTTAACCATGCTATGTTCGGCGCAAATCGTGGAGGTGCGTATGACCGGAATTCTCAACACATTGCACGTCGAGCACGGCCTTCACGGCGCAAGGGTCATGGCCCGCTCGCATCAGCTGACGGGCTTTTGCAGCACCGACGACGAGATCGACGCAGCGCTCGGCTTGCTGAAGGATGACCTGGATGCTTGCGCGAGAGAGATGAAGCGCCTTCTCAAGGTCAATCGTGGCTCGCTGTTCGAGGGCTGGCCGTCGGCCAACGACGACGTCGTGAGCACGTAGAGGTCGGCGAAGCCTTTCGTGCCGGTGAGCCTGTCGGCGAACGCTAGACCGCGTTGAGGGCGTTGGCGAAATCCGCGATCAAATCGTCGGCATTCTCGCACCCGATCGAAATCCGCACCAGATTTGGGGTTATGTCGAGCTGCTTCTTGCGCTCTTCCGGCACCGACAAATGAGTCATCGCCGCCGGCGCGCTGGCGAGCGTCTCGGTGCCGCCGAGGCTGACCGCGA
>JBDTZJ010000029.1:0-13751 GCA_040005255.1 Sphingomicrobium sp. | reverse complement strand
CCATGATGAACACCAGGAACCACGGCATGATCGCGAAGATCTGCGCCTGCGCCGGGTCCATCGGCTGCGGGTTCAGCTTCATCGACAGCCACTGGGTCGCGCCGACCATGATCGGCAGAATGCCGATCGCGAGATATGAGGGCGGCGTGAAGTGGAGCAGCCCGAACAGGTTGACCGGCGTCAGCGGATCGGGCGCCGACAAGTCCTTGATCCACAGGACGAACGGCTGGTGGCGCATTTCGACGCTGACCAGCAGCACCTTGTAGAGCGCGTAGAAGACCGGGATCTGGAGCAGGATCGGAAGGCAGCCCGCGGCCGGATTGATCTTCTCGGCCTGGTAGAGCTTCAGGATCTCCTGCTGCTGGCGTTGCTTGTCGTCCTTGAAGCGTTCCTGCACCGCCTTCATCTTCGGCTGCAGCTTGCGCATCGCCGCCATCGACTTGAACTGCTTCTGCGCGATCGGGAACATGATCGCACGGACAATCAGCGTCAGGCAGATGATCGCGACCCCGAAATTGCCGAGCGTGCGGAACAGCCACAGCAGCAAGTCGAAAATCGGGATCATGAACCAGTAGAACCAGCCCCAGTCGATCGCGCGCGTCAGCATCGGGATGCCGGCCTGCTCGTAGCCGTCAAGGAGCGCTTTTTCCTTGGCGCCGGCGAACAGGCGCGTCTGGGTGGTGAGAGTCTGGCCCGGCGCGACGCTGCCGGTCGCCAGCGCGTAATCGGCCTGATAGCCGCCGCTTGGGCTGCGGCGGAACTCGCCCGTCATGCCCGCCTGCGGCGCAAGCGCGGTCAGCCAATATTTGTCGGTGAAGCCGAGCCAGCCCGAACTGCTTTCGAAGCTCTCGGCCTTGCCCTGGTCGAGGTCCTTCCAGTTGACGTCGTAATTGGCCTTGCCATTGAACACGCCGATCGGCCCGGAGTGGTTCTGCCAGGTCGAATGGTCGGCCGACTGCAGCGACCGGCTGACGAGGCCGATCGGGCGCACGGCGAGCGGCTGATCTGAGGCGTTCGTGACGCTTTGCTGGATCGAGAACAGATAGCCGTCGTCGACCGCGATCCTGATTTGGTATTGGGTCCCGTTTGCCGCTTGAGTTTTGAGCGTGACCGGCCGGCCGGGGGAGAGAAGCTGGCTGTCGGCTGTCCACACGGCGTCGAGCGCTGGGGCCGAGCCGTTTTGCCCGGTCCAGCCGAATTGCGCGAGATAGGCGCCCGGCGCCCCGAGCGGGGAGAGCAATCGGACGGGCGGCGAGTTCCTGGCGATCGTCTGGCGGTGATTGAGCAGCACCAGGTCATCGATCTGAGCGCCCTTGAGGTTGATCGACCCGGACAGCGACGGCGTCTGGATCCTGACGCGCGGGCTCGACGACAATGCTGCCGAGATGGTCTGCAGCTTCTTCGGTGAAACGGGGCCCGTGGGCTGGTCGCTGGGCTGGGGCAGGGGCTGTTGTTTCCCGGCTTCAACCTTGGTGCTCGGCGGGTTGGCGGTCGGAAAATAGCGGTTCGCGGCCCACGTCCAGCCGATGAGCACCAGCGCGCTCAGCACCACCGCGAGGATCAAATTCTTGCTGTCGTTCACTTGGGTCTGGTCCTCACGGTACGGGGTCGTAGCCTTGCCCGCCCCACGGGTGGCAGCGGCCGATGCGCTTGAGGGCCATCCAGCCCCCGCGGGCGGCTCCATAGCGTTGTATTGCGGTGATCGCATAGGCCGAGCAGCTCGGCTGGTAGCGGCAGCTCGGCGGGAGCACCTGCGAAGGGCCCTTCTGCCAGGCCCGAGCGATCAGGATCATGAGGCGCGCGATCACGGCTTGCGCAGCCGGTCGAGCGCGCCGGCAAGGTCGGAGCGAAGCAGGCCGAAGTCGCGCTCAATCCCCTTGGCGCGGCCGATCATCACATGGTCGGCGCCGGCGAGGCCCTTGGTTGCGACGATCTCGCGCGCGAGCGCGCGGAAGCGCCGCTTCATGCGGTTGCGGACGACGGCCCCGCCGATCTTCTTGGTGACGGTGAAGCCGACGCGCATCGCCATGTCCGAATCCTTACGGTCGCGGACGAGCAGGATGAAGCCGGGAGTGGTCGTGCGCAGCCCGCCGTTGGCGGCGAGGAAGTCGGCGCGCTTCTTGATTGTAATTAGGCGCTGAGCTTCTTGCGGCCGCGCGCGCGGCGAGCGTTCAGCACCTTGCGGCCGCCGACCGTCGCCATGCGGCTGCGGAACCCGTGACGCCGCTTGCGGACCAGGTTGCTCGGCTGGAAGGTGCGCTTCATCGCTCATGCCTTTAAGTTCGAAATCAAAGAAAAAGGGCCGCCCATGAGGCAGCCGCGGTCGTGCGCGCCGATACTGAAGGGTCTCCAAGAAGTCAATTCCGTTCAACCGGATCGCCGGCCTTTCTGATTGCTTCGCGCCGATGATAGCTCGGTCGCCTGAGCGCCCAGTCCATCCACCTCCCGGCCTTGGGCCGCCAACGTTTGACGCGCACATAGTGACGCTTCGCCCACATGCTGGTCTTGAGGATCAGCGCCAGTCCGACCGCCGCCACGACGACTCCGCCGGGCCCGGGAATGACTCCGATCAGCGGCGAGACGATGAGCAGCGCTACGCCGAGCGCGAAAAGCGACCATTCGACAATCGGGTTGTCGAGGAACTTCGCCCAATTTTCCCGCCGTCCCATGGCGTTGCATTTGGTTATGGTGTGCTGTTCGCGCAAGACGGCTTGCAGGAACGGTCCACAACGGTCTAGCGTCACTCCGCCGAGCTAGGGGGACGTCTGAACAGGGTTACACGTCGTGGGGACGGGGCCTGATGGCCGCGACCGTCGCCACCGTTGCCTATCTCGGCCTGGAAGCCCGCGCCGTCGAGGTGCAGGTTCAGCTCTCGTCGGGTGTGCCGAAATTCACCATTGTCGGACTAGCCGACAAGGCCGTGGCCGAAAGCCGCGAGCGCGTCCGTGCGGCGCTCGCATCGATCGGCCTCGCGCTCCCGCCCAAGGTCATCACGGTGAACCTCTCGCCGACCGACCTTCCCAAGGAAGGCTCGCATTACGATTTGCCGATCGCACTCGGGCTGCTCGCCGCGATCGGAGCGACCGACGCCGAGACCCTCTCGCACTATGTCGCGGTGGGTGAGCTCAGCCTCGACGGGCGGATTGCCACGTCGCCGGGCGTGCTGCTCGCGGCGATCCATGCGTCGGCGCAGGACAAGGGGCTGATCTGTCCCGCCGTGCAGGGCAGCGAGGCGAGCTGGGCGGGTCAGCTCGACGTGATCGCCGCGCCCGACCTGCTCGCGCTTCTCGCCCACCTGAAGGGCACGAGCCTTTGCGCGACCCCCGAACTCGCGGATGCGGAGCCGCCCGACGGCGGGCCCAACCTTGCCCAAGTCAAGGGGCAGGAAGTCGCCAAGCGTGCGCTCGAAATCGCTGCGGCCGGCGGCCACAACCTGCTGATGAGCGGGCCGCCCGGTGCGGGCAAGTCGCTGCTTGCCGCGTGCCTCGCCGGCATCCTCCCGCCGCTGCAGCCGAGCGAGGCGCTTGAAGTGTCGATGGTCGCCTCGGTCACCGGCGAGCTGAACGGCGGCAAGATCCGCCGCCGCCGGCCGTTCCGCGCCCCGCACCACAGCGCGTCGATGCCCGCGTTGGTCGGTGGCGGCCTCAAGGTCCGGCCGGGAGAGATCAGCCTTGCGCACTTGGGCGTGCTGTTCCTCGACGAGCTTCCCGAATTCCAGCGCCCGGTGCTCGATTCGCTACGGCAGCCCCTCGAGACCGGCAGCGTCAGCGTCGCTCGCGCCAACACGCATGTGACCTTTCCGGCGCGGGTCCAGTTGGTCGCGGCGATGAATCCTTGCCGCTGCGGCCATCTCGGCGACGCCGCGCTGGCCTGCAGCCGCGCTCCGCGCTGCGCCGCGGACTACCAGGCCCGAGTCTCGGGGCCCTTGCTTGACCGCATCGACCTCCACGTCGAGGTGCCGGGTGTGTCGGCCGCGGACCTTACTCTGCCGTCTCCCGCAGAGGGCAGCGCCGAGGTCGGGCGCCGGGTCGCTGCAGCGCGCCAGGTCCAGACTGATCGCTACAACGGCCAAGGTCCGCGGACCAATGCGGAGGCCGACGGCGAGCTGCTCGACCAGGTGGCGACGCCCGACGAGCCGGGCCGCAAGCTGCTCGCCGATGCCGCCGCTGCGATGCGCCTGTCGGCGCGCGGCTTCCACCTGGTGCTCAGAGTCGCGCGCACGATCGCCGACCTCGCGGGCGCCGAGCAGGTCGGCCGCATCCATGTCGCCGAAGCGCTCAGCTACCGCCGCCAGGCCCCGCGCAACTGAAGGTTGCGTTCGTCAGAGGCACCCGCCGGGGCATTGCGGCACGTCACGGTCGCCGCTAGCTAAGCCGCGCCGCGGAGCCCCCGTGGCGGAATGGTAGACGCGCTCGACTCAAAATCGAGTTCCTTCACCGGAGTGTCGGTTCAAGTCCGACCGGGGGCACCAACGCGGCTAGCGGTGGCAGGACGGCGAGGATATGCTCGCCGTCATGGACGCGCGGACCCGCAAGCATGATGTCGACGACGACACCGCCGACGACGCCCGGCTGATCGCCGAGGGCATCACCATCAAGCGCGACCGGCTGCTCGCCTCGTTGACTCTGATTGCCGGCATCGGTCTCATCGTCGCGGTACCGTTCGCGCTGCGAGCGGGTGCCGAATTCTTCATGCCGGTCACCGCCGCGCTGGTCGTCGCGATCGCGCTGGTGCCGCTGCTCGAATGGTTCGAGCGGCGCGGGATTCCGTCCAAGGCGTCCGCGGGCCTGTGCATGGTCATCTTCCTCGCGTTCGCGATGTTCGCCATCGGCTCGATCGTGATCCCGGCCGCGGACTGGGTCGCCCAGGTGCCAACGAAGATCCCGAAGGTGCGCTCGACGCTCGAGCCGCTGATCCAGCTTTACAAGCATCTTGACCGCTGGATCGACAAGGCCACGTCGCAGATCACCATCGCGCCAACGCAGCCCCTGCGGACGGTCAGCGTCGAGCAGCCCCATTCGGTGTCGACATTGCTGATCAGTTCTGCGCCGCATCTGCTGATCCAGCTGTTCTTCGCGCTTCTGGTGATCTTCTTCTTCCTCGCCGGCTGGACGGCGATGCGCAAGAAAGCGATCGTCACGCGCGGCAGCTTCGAAGGTGCGCTGACGACGGCGCGCGTCATCCAGCAGGTCGTCGATGCGACATCGACCTATCTCGGCACGATCACACTCATCAACATCGGCCTTGGCGCGCTGACCGCCGGCGCCTTGTGGCTGCTTGGAATGCCATCTCCGATCATGTGGGGCGGCATTGTCGCTGTCGCCAATTACGTCCCCTATCTCGGGCCGATCGCCTGCGCACTGCTGTTGTTCGCCGGCGGCCTCATGACCTTTCCTGATGTGTGGGGCGCTATGGCACCCCCGGCTGCCTTTATCGGCTTCCATCTGGTCGAGGCGAACTTCTTCACGCCGATGGTGGTTGGCCACCGGCTCACCATCAGTCCACTCTCGATCCTCGTCTCGCTGTCCTTCTGGGCCTGGGTGTGGGGGACGACCGGTGCGCTGCTGGCGGTGCCGTTGCTGATTATCATGAAGACCATCTTCTCGGCCGCCGGGACCCCGGACATTGCGGGATTTTTGTTTGAGCATGGCACTTTGACCCATGCGGGCGAACCGGACGAGGAGGAGATTGAGGAGCGCCAGGAAATGGGGCCCGCGATGGTTGACACCTCCAAGCCCCGATCCTAGGTGCGCGGCCACGCTAAAAACGCGGGTGTAGCTCAGTCGGTTAGAGCGCCGGCCTGTCACGCCGGAGGTCGCGGGTTCGAGTCCCGTCACTCGCGCCACATTCCCTATCGGGTTAAGCTGGACTAAATCGGCTGTCGATGGCCGATGATGCGTCCGCTTACGCTGCGCTGGGGCTAAGCCCTGACGCCGACGCCGCGGCGATCGAGCGGGCCTACAAAAGGCTCATCAAGGAACATCATCCCGACCGCGAGGGCGGCGATGCGCATCGCGCAGCCGAGATCAATCGCGCCTATCGTGAGCTGCGGTTCACACGAGGCCTCAAGGACCCGCTCGAGCTTAACGAGGAATGGGCCGAGGGTCTCACATCCGGCCGCCGGGGCTGGGCGGCGTTCGCCGTGATGGCGACGGCCGGGATCGCCGCGTTTCTGTTGGTCATCGGGCCGCTTGGACCCTCGGCGGACGCCGTGCGATCCCCGGTCCTGCGCCCGGTCGGCGCGGCGCACGAAAAAGCAACAGCCGCCGATCCGATGGACCAGCCGCTCTACATGGCCGCGATCGCGGCGTCGGCGCAACGCGCGCTATTCCTGGCGCGGACGCGCGACGAGATGGCGCTCGCCAGCGCCAGCCGCGATTGCCACCACGGCCTGCGGAGCGATCCCAGCCTCGTTCAGCTCGACCGCTGCGCCGCGTTCGACGACGCAGTAGTCCAGCTTCAGGACCGAGATCCATTGCGCGACCAGGGCCCGTTCGGCGAGCTTGCGGTGACCGGGCGGCTGTGGAGCGGCGCGACCGCGCTGTCGGACGATTATGTTGCGATCGACGGCCGTCTCGACCGTATCCGGCTGCAGGTTGAAATTGCGCTGGCGCCGGCGCGCCAGCCCTAGCGCGCGCCTGACGCTCCGCCCGGCGCTGCGGCGGCCGGTGCCGGCTTGCCCAGCGGCTGCTGGTTCTCGGCGACGGTATCGCCTGAGAGCGACCATTTGAGATTGTCCGAGACGCCAAACCTCTGGGTATAATCCGTAGGCTTCACGTCGGCGGAAGCGTTGCGCGCGACGAGGTTGAAGCGGACCGCGACGCGCTTTTCGCCGCGCATCGACGGGCTCAGCTTCAGCGGCTCGGCGCCGGGAATCCTGCCGATTGCGGCCGCGAGCGATCCCGGCTGCTGCGAAATGATATGGACGGCGGCCAACGCCGCCGCGCGCAGGCCGCTCGCGCTCGGCTCGTGCCCGCCATAGGATTTGGCGAACGCCGCCGGTTGGCCCCATCCGCCGGGCCAGCGATAGAAGAGATGGGCTCCTACGACCGTGCTCTTGGCCATGGTCGATGCCCAATAGGGCACGACATAGTCGGCGTGATAATGTGTCGCCCAGCCAATTGGTGCATAGACGGCGCCGCTCAGCGCCGATGCGGCGACCTGCGTTGCCCGGCGCCACCCGTCCGCGCTGGGCTGGCGATTGAGCGAGCCATCACAGGTGAAGGTGAACTGGCAGCCCGTCGGCCGCGTGGAGCCTTGGTAGACCACGCCGCAGACGCTTGCGGGAAAGGCGGGGTGGCGGACGCGGTTGAGCACGACTTGCGCGACCGCGCGCTCGCCATTCTCGTCTTGGTTGGCGGCTTCGTAATAGACCGCGCTGGCAAGGCAATTGAGCGCCTCCGAGCGTGCTGCCGCCGTGCCCTTGAACAGGAACGGCGCTGCGGCCGGGTTGGGGCCAATGGCGACGGGGATCTCGGCATTGAGCTTCAGCGCCTGGTCGGGGGCGAGCGGGCGGACCACCATCGGCGGCGGCGCCGGCGGGGCCGCCTGCTGGTCCCGATCCGGAGTCGACAGGGACGCCATCGCAATCGCTGCAGCGGCGATGAGCGCGAATAGCCCCAGGCCCATCGTCTCGCGCGGATAGGCGCGCCACAGCCCGCCGGCGCGCGCGGCGACGTCGCGCAGGAGCGGCCGCGGCCGCGAAAGGGTCAGGGCATTTTCCACGTGAGTGATATAGCCAACTAATACAGGCGTTTCAACGCCGGGCTAGGAACCCGCCCGGAAAGAACCCGTCTCGATCCAGCGCACCACCGGTTTCAGCGGCACGATCCAGACTGTTCCCATGATTAGATAGAACGGGGCCTGGGCCAGAACAGGCCATTGCCCGACGAAGGGGGCGAGGGCTGCGACGAACGCCGCCCAGACGGCGATCAAGAGCAGGATTGCGGCAATTCCGACGAGCTTGCGGGACGACGGCTGGGCCATGGCGGCCATCCGAATAGCAGTATGGGACGGCGGAGTCGCGGAGCCCTGCTGGGCACGAGGTCAGTTGCAGATCGTGGGAGCCGAGGGCCCCTGAGCGTCCGAATAGCAATTGCTGGCAGCCGCGTTCGCGCGATTGTCCTTGCGCATCTGCACGAACAGCGTTGCGCTCACCACCAATACGACGATCACGGCCAACGCTTTGATACGCATAACCTTATCCCTATTGCGCTCGAAACGGTTTCGCCGCGAACCGTCAGTCGGATACCACTCCGGTCGCGGCGGCCAAGCGACTTCTCGACGAAATTCACTGATATTCAGTAAGTTCGGACGGTAGTTTGCCGGTTGTGGCTTTTGGGCCACGGCGCACTTCGACAAGGAATGGCGAGCGTTCGCCGCGCGAATCGGTTATGGTCCCGCGCATGACGCGAACCCTCGTCGTACTCGCGCTGGTCCTGGGCTCCTGTGTTCCTGCGCCTTCAGCGGAACGACAGCAGGGACCCGCGCAGGACCTTGCCGGCCGTGTCGCGGGAGCGCCCAAGCGCTGCGTCTCGATCGCCTCGCAGCAATCGCTTCGCGTGTCTGACAGCGATCGCCATATGCTCCTCTACGGGAACGGGCGGACGATCTGGATCAATCGCCTTGGGCAATGCACCTTTGGGTCGGACGACGTGCTCGTGACTGAGCCGTTCGGCTCGTCTTACTGTCGCGGTGACTTGGTCCGCTCCTTCGACCGGCAGAGCCGCATTCCTGGCCCGGCCTGCGTCCTCGGCGAATTCGTCCCCTACAACCGCCCCTGAGCCTCTAGCGCCGGAAGATCTCCAGCCCTTCGGGCGAAGCGAAGGCGTCTAGCGGGATGTCCCACGCGTCGGGCGGGATGGTCTCGACCAGCCGCTGCAGCGGCCAGCCGACGCCGACCAGTCGGGCCCCGCTCTTCTTCAGCCTTGCGAGCGCGCGGTCGTAATGCCCCTTGCCGCGCCCGAGGCGCGTGCCGGTGCCGTCGATCGCGATCAGGGGCACGAGGATCAGGTCGGGCTCGACCACCGGCGTCCGCGGCTTCGGCTGCATGATCCCGAACGGCCCCGGCTGGAGCGGGTCGCCGACGCGGAATTTGAATGGCTTGGCGGGATGGTCGAACGCCGGGAAGGCGACGATCCGGCCGACCGCGCGCGCTTCCTCGATCGCCAGCAGCGGACTGATCTCCGATCCCAGCGGCGCATAGCCGCCGACGACTTTCGCTTCGGCGCACAGCGAGGTGAGGCGCTGGGCAAGGCGTTGCTCGAGCATTGTCCGCTCAGCGTCCGAGAGGGTCGCGACGAACGCCTTGCGCGCGTCGAGCGCGATGCGCCGAAGCGACTCCTTCGAGAGCGGCTCCATCTCAGGCCCCATGCGATTTTGGGGACCGGGAAAGAAGGGAGGTGACGGGACCACCATGGCCGTTTGCCCTAAAATCCTCTGACGCCAAAACGTCAGGTGGGCGCCGTGTGATCCTGACCCGCTGGAGACCCAGATGATCAGGGCAGGGACAGCTCCCTAGGATGTCTATCGCCTCAGGGATTTTCCGAAGGCTCGCACCGGGTAGTGCCCGTCGCCTCCGGATCTAGGGATTCGGAGCTTCATTCTCAAGCGTCATCGCCAGCGATTCGAGGCGATCGGCGAGCGCTTCGGCGCGCAGGATCGTCGCCGGATCGGGACTCGTCGGCTCCGGAGCAGGTGGCGCGGCCGGCGGTGCAACCGCGTCCTCGCCCTTGTCATCGATCAAAACGTCGGCGAGCAGTAACGACGCGAACAGGAACTGCCGCGCCTCGCTCAGCGTGCCGAGTCCGGCGAGCGCCTCGCGACTCTTGCCATCGACCAGCCGCGCCGCGGCGCGCAAATTGTCCTCTTCACCCTCGCGGCAAGCGACCTGGTAGGTGCGGCCGGCGATATTGAGGTCGAGCATGGTGGCCATCAGGCGGCGACCTCGCGGATCAGCTCGTCGAGCTCCTCGACCACCTCGCGCACCCGAGCGCGGAGTTCCTCATCGCGGTTCGCCGTGGGCCGGCGGTTCTCGAGCGCGCGCTCGACCCGCTGGAGGGCGCGGTCGGCCCGCTCCAAGGCCATCGAAAGCTCGCTGTCGTCCATGGCGGATTGGACTACGCAAGTTGCGGTTGGCGGGCAAGCATTGACGGACGGCGATTTGACGCGACGGGCAGGGCGGCTAAGGGGGCCGCGTAGTCGCCCGGAGTCACGAGCGAAACGAACCCCTTAAGCGGAGCAACATGCAGCCGACCGACCGCCGCCTCGCCAACGCCATTCGCGCCCTCGCGATGGACGCGGTCGAGGCTGCCAACAGCGGCCACCCCGGCATGCCGATGGGCATGGCCGATGCGGCGACGGCGCTGTTCACGCGGCACCTGAAGTTCGACGCCGCCGATCCCCGTTGGCCGGACCGCGACCGCTTCATCCTGTCGGCCGGCCACGGATCGATGCTGATCTACGCCTTGCTCTATCTCACCGGCTACGACCGGCCGACGCTCGACGACATCAAGCGCTTCCGCCAGCTCGGCGCACCGACCGCGGGTCACCCCGAGAATTTCGAGCTTCCGGGAGTCGAGGTCACCACCGGCCCGCTCGGACAGGGCCTGGCGATGGCGGTCGGCATGGCGATCGCCGAGCGGCACCTGAACGCGGTCTACGGCGACGAGCTGGTCGACCACCGCACCTTCGTCATCGCCGGCGACGGCGACCTGATGGAGGGCGTCAATCACGAAGCCGCCGGCCTTGCCGGTCACCTCAAGCTCGGCCGGCTGATCGTGCTGTGGGACGACAACAGCATCACCATCGATGGATCGACCGACCTTTCGCGCAACGAGGACGTTGTCGCCCGCCACCAGGCGGCGCAGTGGCACATCTGCGAGTGCAACGGCCTCCACGCCGACGCGGTCAGCCGCGCCCTTGACGAGGCGATCGCCGACCCTCGGCCGAGCCTGATCCGGTGCAAGACGATCATCGGCTTTGGCGCGCCCAACAAGCAGGGGACTGCGGCCACCCACGGCGCGGCGCTCGGCAAGGACGAAGTCGCGGCGGCCAAGACGGGGCTGGGCCTCGATGCCGAGCCGTTCAGCGTCCCCGACGACGTGCTCACCGCCTGGCGCACGGCGGGCAAGCGCGGCGCGGTCGACCATGCGCTGTGGACGGAACGGCTGGATGAGAGCGGCCGCAAGGACGAGTTTCTGGCGCGCCTCAACGGCAAGGTCAGCGACGCCTGGCTGCATGCCTATCTAGGAAAGCTGTTCAAGGATGAGCTGAAGCCGGTCGCCACCCGCAAGGCGTCCGAAATGGCGCTGGAGGCCATCAACACGGCAATTCCGGCGACCATCGGCGGTTCGGCCGACCTCACCGGCTCGAACAACACCAAGACCAAGGCGCTCGAGCCGCTGACAGCCGACAATTACGGCGGACGCTACATTTATTACGGCATCCGCGAGTTCGGGATGGCGGCGGCGATGAACGGCATGGCCTTGCACGGCGGCATCATTCCGTACGGCGGGACCTTCCTCGTCTTTACCGATTATGCCCGGCCGGCAATCCGCTTGAGCGCGCTCCAGCGGGCGAGGGTCATCTACGTCATGACCCATGATTCGATCGGGCTCGGCGAGGACGGCCCCACGCACCAGCCGATCGAGCATTTGCAAAGCCTGCGCGCCATGCCGCAGCTGATGGTCTACCGCCCCGCCGATGCGGTCGAGACCGCCGAATGTTGGGCGTTGGCGCTGCAAAGCGAGGAACCGTCGATCCTCTCGCTCACCCGGCAGAATCTGCCGCCGGTGCGCACTCAGGCATCGCCGGAGAATCTCAGTGCTTGCGGAGCATACCGCCTGAAATCGTCTGAAAACAAACGCAAGGTGATCATTCTTGCGACCGGTTCTGAAGTCGAGATCGCGCTCGCTGCGGCCGGGCGTCTTGAACAGCAGGGGATCGGCACCGACGTCGTCTCCATGCCCTGCACCGAGCGTTTCGACGCGCAGCGCGCCGAATATCGCCACGACATCCTCCCGGACGTCAGCAACCGCGAAATCCTGCGTGTTTCGATCGAAGCCGGGACGACCTTCGGCTGGGAGCGCTACACCGGACTGCACGGCCTCAGGATCGGCATCGACCGCTTCGGCGTCTCCGCGCCCGCTCCGGACGCCTATGACTATTTCGGGCTGACACCGGAGAAGGTTGCGGTCCGCATCACCGACTTCATGAGAACAAGAGGAATCCAATGACCAAAGTCGCCATCAACGGATTCGGCCGCATCGGCCGGCTGGTCGCCCGCGCGATCCTGGAGCGGCCCGACTGCGGGCTCGAGCTGGTCAGCGTCAACGACCTCGCCGACGCCAAGGCGAACGCCTGGCTGTTCAAGCACGATAGCGTTCACGGCAAGTTCCCGGGCGACGTCAAGGCCGAGGGCGACGCCATCGTCGTCAATGGAAAGCAGATCCAGGTGACGGCCGAACGCGATCCGGCCAAGCTGCCGCACGCGGCCAATGGCGTCGAGATCGCGCTCGAATGCACCGGCTTCTTCACCGACCGCGAGAGCGCCCAGAAACATATCGAGGCCGGCGCCAGGAAAGTCCTGATCTCGGCGCCCGCAAAAGGCGTCGACCTGACGGTTGTCTACGGCGTCAACGACGACAAGCTGACGCCCGAACACCGCATCGTTTCCAACGCTTCATGCACGACCAACTGCCTGGCGCCGGTAGCCAAGGTGCTCAACGACGCGCTCGGCATTGAGCGCGGCCTGATGACTACGATCCACGCCTATACCAACGACCAGAAGATCCTCGACCAGATCCACCCCGACCTTCGCAGGGCCAGGGCGGCCGCCATGTCCATGATTCCGACGACGACTGGCGCCGCCCGCGCCGTCGGCGAGGTGCTTCCGGAGCTCAAGGGCAAGCTCGACGGCTCGGCGATCCGCGTGCCGGTGCCCGACGTCAGCCTGATCGACCTGACCTTCACGCCCAAGCGCGACACCAGCCGCGACGACGTCAACCAGATCCTCAAGGCCGCGTCACAGACGCCGCGCCTCAAGGGCATCCTCGATTACATCGACGAGCCCTTGGTCTCGATCGACCTCATGCACACCAGCGCGAGCTCGACCGTCGACAGCCTCGAGACGGCGGTGATCGAGGGCAAGCTGGTCCGCGTGCTGAGCTGGTACGACAATGAATGGGGCTTCTCGAACCGCATGGTCGACACCGCCGCGGCAATGGCGGCGCTCTAGCTCAGGTGACCCGCTTCAAGACCCTCGACGACCTGTCGGACGAGCTGACCGGCAAGAAGGTGCTGGTCCGGGTCGACCTCAACGTTCCGATGGAGGGCGCGCGGGTCACCGACGACACCCGGCTCCGCGCCATGCTGCCGACGGTCCTCGAATTGAGCGACCGCGGCGCGATCGTTCTCCTACTGTCGCATTTCGGCCGGCCCAAGGGCGAGAACCGACCCGACATGTCGACCGCTCAGCTGGTCACGCCGGTCCACCGCCTGACCGGCCGCTCGGTGCGTTTCATCGAGGATTGCCAGGGCCCCGAGGCCGAGCGCGCGATCACAACGATGCTGCCGGGCAATATCGGCATCCTCGAGAATAGTCGCTTCCACCTCGGCGAGGAGAAGAACGACCCGGCCCTGGCCAAGGCGATGGCAGCGCTCGGCGACTATTATGTCGACGACAGCTTCTCGACCGCGCACCGCGCCCATGCCTCGACCGAGGGCATCACCCATTTTCTGCCGAGCTTCGC
>JBDTZJ010000028.1:0-13804 GCA_040005255.1 Sphingomicrobium sp. | reverse complement strand
CATGGCAGATGCGCAACGTCGGGCGAATTCCCTGTAAATTACGGCGGAACAGGGAATCGGGCGATGGAGACGAGTTCGCGGCTGACTGTCTGCACCGCCACCTAGTCAACCTATTGTAAAGAATGAATTTTCAGTCCCGCGGGGTTCGCCGGAAACTGCGACTTTTCGGGCAGATTCAAGACCCGAGAGAGACGATTTCGGCGCCCAACACTCTGCAAAACCTGGCTTTTCTATGATGGCGAATTTCGAGGTACGGGATCCGTTCCGATCAACAGATTAGAAAGAGCGGTGAGTCAGGCGAACTGGCGGTCCCAACGAGCGGGCACGGCATCGGGTGCGGTCAGCCGCTTGACGGTCAAATGCGCTGGCAGCGTGCCGTCGATGACGTTCTTCAGCATCGTCGGTGACAGGAAGGCGAGACGAACAATTCTGACGACGTAGGCCGCGGTGATGTTCTCGCGGCGTGCAATATCGGCTCTTTATGGGAGCATCGGCGTAACGGACGTCGACGAGGATGCAATTCGCTCCCGAGATATCGTCGTGGCTACTCCGGAAAAGATGGACTTCGCACTACGGAACGATCCGTCTCTGCTCGACGATGTTGGCCTGCTGATCTTTGATGAGGGCCACATGATCGGCCTCAGTGAGCGAGAGGTGCGGTATGAGGTTCAAATCCAGCGTCTTCTTAAGCGCCCGGATGCGCCTAATCGACGGATCGTATGCCTATCGGCGATCCTTCCTGATGGGGATCAGCTAGATGATTTCGCTCAGTGGCTGAGGCGCGACCAACCTGGTGACGTCATCAAGAACGACTGGCGTCCCACGAGGCTGCGTTACGGCGAAGTGGTGTGGAGCGGTCACGCTGCACGCCTCAATCTACGAGTTGGCGACGAGCGACCATTCGTTCCACGCTTCTTCAATGGGTTTGTTCCACCCATCGGGAAACGCAAAAAGGTGTTCCCGAGGGATCTTGGCGAACTGTGTCTGGCTACAGCTTGGCGCTTGGTCGATGACGGTCAATCAGTCCTGATTTTTCAGCCGTTCGAGTTCCTCGTCCATTTCGCCTCCTTGCGCTCCGCTAAATCCAAGTGACGCAATGTTTGCTTTCCACCCAAAGCGGACACTAGCTGCTTGCGATTGACTCATGTTTTTTAGCAGCGCAGCATCGCATCTGGAATTAGCATTCCTGTTCGCGTTCACCAGGGGAACGATGTCCGCGACGACGTTGCACGCGTAGCTTGCCAAATGATCAGCCAATAAGCCGCGCGCACTGGTCTTGTGGTACGGGTTAAAGACGATTGGGGTCACGCCATGGCAACTGTAGCAGACAGGTTTTCATCCCAAGAACCGCGGCAGGATGTGCTTTCGGGCACGCCGCGTGCACACGCGATCGACCGCTGGATCTTTGTGTTCATGGCAGCATGGTTCATCGCCATCACGCTGACAGGGTTTATTCCCGACGCGCTAATGAAGGTTGGAATGGTGCAGGCGGGGCTGCGTCCGCCCTTCCCGCTGGTAATGCACTTCCACGCAGTGCTGATGGGATCGTTCCTGCTCCTGGTGCTGGCGCAGACGTCGCTGATGGCGACTGGACGCAGCGAGTATCACATGCGCTTGGGCATCGCAGCGTTCATCCTCGCACCGGCGCTAGTGGTCGTCGGGTTTATTCTTGCGCCGACAATGTATTACGAGACGTGGAACGCCCTGCAGGCGGCTCCGGCGGCCGAGCGCGGAAAGTTGCAGGACCTGCTGTCCATCAAGGAGAACATCCTGCTGCTGCAGATCCGGGTCGGGATTCTGTTCTCGCTGCTGCTGGTGATTGGATTGTGGGCGCGTGGGGCGGACGCCGGGCTGCACAAGAGGATGATGATACTGGCGCCGGCGATGGCGCTCCCGGCGGGGATCGACCGGATCACCTGGCTGCCGACCACGATACCGGCCGCTCCGCTGGCGATTGATTTCTATGTTATGCTTGCGGTTTCGCCGATGCTCCTTTGGGACCTCATTCGGAACCGGAGCGTTCACCGGGCCTATTGGATCTGGCTCGCGGCATTCGTGCCGGCCGCCGTTTTCGTGAATGCACTGTGGGACACGCCGTGGTGGCATGCAACGGCGAGGCATATCATGAGGGTATGAGGCGGCTCTAGCGCGCGCTGCTCCTTCTTTGCGGCGCGCTTATCGTTACCCCGAAGTCAACCGGCGCTGCATTAAGCCTGGATAAGAGCAGCGCCCCCAATGCCCGATTTCCACCCATTCCAGCGGCTAGCGGCGTAGTGTCCGCTTTCCACCCAAAGCTGCCATTAGCGAGAGTCTGCTTTTGACCCAAAGCAGACATTAGGAGGTTATCGGCCCGCGTTGGTCAGCGCGTTTTGATGCGACCTAGAGCTACGCGCCTGCTAGAGACACGCCGCTCGTTGGGATCAAGATATGGGGGTTCGTATGAGATTTATCTCCCTGCTGATATTCGCCACGTCGGCAATGGCCTGGCCGAGGGCCGCGCAGTCTGACAACACACATTTTCCGATGGCAGCGGGCCCACTGCCCGCAGGGGCGGTATCTCCTACGGGTAGTCCCGCTTTCGGTGCGGCAGTATTGGCCGGAGATACTCTGTATATTTCAGGATCGGTTGATCTGGACGCGGCCACGGGGAAGCCACCAGCTGATCCCAAGACCGGAGCGAAGCTGATCCTCGACGGTATGAAGCGAACCGTCGAGCGGGCGGGGATGACTATGGATGATCTTGTGTGGGTGCAGGTGTTCGCATCAGATCTTTCGAACTATGCAGCTTTCAACGAAGTATATCGCGGTTACTTCAACGGACCCTTGCCCGCGCGGGCATTTCTGGGCGCGGGTAGCCTGCTTGCTGGTGCGCATTTCGAAGTCATGGGAATAGCCGTGAAACCGAAGCGAAAACGATAATTGCTGCGGGCGTGGCCGAGGCTTGGCCTAATGTCCGCTTTCCATCCATTGCAGACACGAGATGAGCACCTGTCGACCACAGGCAGACGTTAACCATTCCGCCTTACCAGAACCTAACTTTCGATAGGGTAATCGGCTCACCGCAGCTTGCAACGAACTGTCGCTGTAGGCGCATGGAGAGTGGACATGACCAAGTTTCTGAAGCTGATCAAGCATACGAAGGGTGCGACCGCGATCGAGTACGGCCTGATCGCTGCCCTGATCGCGGTTGCCGCGATTGCTGCCATGCAGAGCGTCGGCAACAAGCTGAACACGACCTTCAACAACGTCTCGAACTCGCTCGGCTAATTCGCTCCTGGCCGAACTCATGAAAGCGGCGGTGCCTATTGGTGCCGCCGCTTTTTTATCCGCTAATGTCCGCTTTCCACCAAAGCTGCCATTAGCTTACCGCGAGCACCCGGCTACTTTTTCTTCGGAACTCCCTTGCCCTTCAGCTCGACGAGGATCGCCTCGAACGGCTTGTCGCTGAGATTGGTGGGAGTGTGAATCCCAGCCGGCGCAAACTCTGCTTCACCGGCCTTGGCCTTCGCGGTGATCGTCTTTCCGTTGCCCAGCACGAACTTGATGTTGCCGTCGGTGAGGTAGGTCACGACCGAATCAGGGTGCGAATGACGAACGCTTGTCTCGTGGGGTCCGTAGTGAATGCGTAGCACCCGCACCTGCGCGTTTTCGGCGATGACCTTGTAGTGCTTTGGATCGACCTTGGTGGCGTCCTGCGCCAATGCGGCGCTCGACACAAATGCGATAGCGGCTGCAGCAAGCGCGGCACGAGCGATGATTGCCATAGAATGTCCCCCTCTGGATCGCCCGAACCGGGCAGCTAATTGGCGCACGAACGCGACACAACGGAACTGGGCGAGGCGTTAGGCGGGCGAGTTGATCTCGTCCAATGAATTTGCCTCAACGTCTACTTTCCACCCATTACGGACACTGCGTCATAATTCGAGCGCCTCTGACAACTCCAGCGCGTCGTCGACTTCCACACCAAGGTAGCGGACCGTGCTCTCAAGCTTCGTATGGCCAAGCAGCAGCTGACAGGCGCGGAGATTGCCGGTCTTCTTGTAGAGGAGCGCAACCTTGGTACGGCGGAGGCTGTGAGTACCGTAAGCGGCTGGGTCCAAGCCAACGAGCGCAACCCACTTGTCTACCAGTCGGGCATACTGGCGCGTGGTGAGGTGGCAGCCGCGCTTCATGCGGTCACCCGCCGCTTCACGCCACTCGCGGAAGTCAGATCTGAAACCCTGAGCTGAACGAGGTCACAGCCGCGTAGCTTGCTGTCCAGCGCGAGCTCGAACAGCGCCAAGTCGCGGTTGCGGTGACCGACCTGTAGTCGCACGCGGATGCCCCAAACGTGGAACGGCTTTAGCGCGAGCTTCGCGCCAGTTGGTTTGCGAGAAGGGAAACGGAACGCGGGTGAGTAAAGCATGAGGGTCCTCCAGCGTGAGCCGGAGGGTTACCCGCGGACGCGAGCTAAGGTCCGGAAAGGGTGGAAAGCAGACATTAGGCTGGTGGAGGTTGGAGCCGCCACGACCAAGTGGAATTAGCGGTTGCCCCGCCCGCGACGGCTCCGACGCCGCAATAGGGTAGGATCTGCGAAGATATTGCTAACATTTGTTCCCGACTCGTTCGGCGAGGCTATCGGAGCGAGATGCCGAAACCGCCCGACGCAAATTTGATGAGAGCGTAAAGAATTATCCGCGCTAACCGACCGGGTCTTGGATTCGTGAGGACCTCAACGGAAAGCGGCCCGAGCTCAAACGAGAAGCCGGGCCGCACCCCTAGTTCGAGCAGAGGCCATTGTCGCGTAACGAAGTTGAGACCCGCCGCTGCCAACTTTGGCAAAGTTGAAGGGGACGGGTCTCGGAAAGCACCTAGCACACTCGACAGCACCCCGCGGATGGGCCGATTTAAGCGTTGCACGACTCTCTGCCGCTAGGCGCGTCCTTACCTGCGCGCCCGCGAGGTCGCGATGAGGATTAGGCCGACGACCGTCAGGATCGCGCCGCGAGTAACCCACGGACGCTGGTCAATCATGAAGCTGGATGCAGGCCAATTTACGAAACCTGTGCCTTGGCCGATCCACAGCAATCCCATCAGCACTGCGGCGATGCCGAGGATCAGTACGGCAGATTTCATAATAGGGTTCCGCAATACGCAAATGGTCCAATTAAGCCTTAGCGCCGGGCACGGCCGAGCAATGTTCGTTTACAATCAGGAATGTGCCGTCCGCTTGTTTGCGGAACACGTCGGTGCAGCGGATCGACAACGCCTTGACGCTCCCAGCGGTGCTAGTGAGGTTCGTAACCGACGAGAAAACAAAGTCCTCACCGTCGAGAATTTGAGTCTTGCTCTGCGTTATCGTCGCGTGGTCGAACTTCATTGCCGCAAAGCCTTGCTGCAGCTTTGTCCAATTGGCGCGATCGGTCGACAGCGGTGCTGCGGCAACGTCGAAGCCGACGACGTCGGGTGCGTAGAGCGCGTCGATTTTGGCCGCATCCATCGATTGCCAAGTGGCGACCGTCGCATCGGTGACCTTCGCTGCGTCGGCGTCACTGATCACTGCAGCAGTGTGCCCATCATGCTTGTCGCGGTCATCCCCGTAGCGGTGGCAGGCAGTGGTCACGGACACGGCGCCCAAGGCGGCCGCTAGCGAGAGCGTCTTAAGAAAATGTTGCATCGGCCATCCTCCAGCGGGGCCCTACGGAGTGCGGATCGCCCCCGTATCGACTCCAAAAGTCGGAATAATCCGATCCGACGGGCTTGCAACACATCCTGCCAATTTCCCAGCAATGGAATTCATAATGCTCGGCAGCGCAATGTCCGCAATGGGTGGAAAGCGGACATTAGCGGCGGGCGCCCGGGAACTTGCCCGAACCTCTTGGCCAGTTCCGCCTCGACTTATTCGGCTGCAGCCGCGTCCGCAGTCATCCCAAGCCGCTTCTTGGCCTCCTCCAGCATCTCTTTGAAACGTGGATCGTCGCGGATCGGATCGAGGTCCGGGTCCGCTTCGGCATGCCAGACCCACGTATTGCTGGTTACCGCCTCGAAGAATGGCTCAAGCGTCTTGAGTGCCTCCCCGGGCTCGCCAAGGTTGCGCAGCATTGCGCAAGCAGAATTATACCTCATCGCGAGGTTATCAGGATCGAGCAAGAGACCTCGACGAATCCACTCACGCGCTCTGTCCTTGTCTCCCAGGATCGCAAGCGCGGAAGAGCCGCCGGCGAGAGCCGTGCCGTTAGTCGGATCCATTGCTATTGCATGCTGCACTCTGTCGCGAACGGTGGCAGCCGCGTTTAACACCTGCGCCTTGTCGCCAATCGCGTCGTAGCAGGTGAGCAGCATCATCGGATTGTGCCAGTCAGCGTCCATGAGCGACGCCGCCTTCTCGAAATAAGGAATCGCCTCCCGCACGTGGCTATGCCGGAAAAGCATACGCGCTGCTTCGCGATTTACCTCCCACGACTCGGGATCGAGCTTCAGCGCCGTCCGGATCTGCTTCTCGGCTTCTTCGGTGCGACCTTCCTCCTCTAGATACCGAGCCTTGATGCAATGGGCTTCGGCTAACGCAGGATTGATCTCCAATGCGCGCTCGGCGGACGAAAGCGCGTCTTCGTCATGCCCATGAACAAAGCGGAGCTCGAGCTGGGCCAAGGCCATAAGGGCCCAGGCCTGCGCGTAATCCGGATCAAGGAGCGTCGCCTGCCGGCAAAGACGCGTGATCGCCTGTTCTCGCCGGGCGGTACCGAAGGTGCCACTGATCCACTGCTGGCGAGCCATAAGGTACAGATCATAGGCTTCGACATTTGAGGTGCCCCGGTATTCAATGGCCTTCTTTTCCGCCGGAAGAAGCTTCACTTTAAGTGCGTCGACAATAGCCCTCGAAATTTCATCTTGGATGGTGAAAATGTCATCTAGGTCGCGGTCGAAGCGGTCGGCCCACAGGTGTTTGCCCGTGGCTCCGTCAATCAGCTGGGCGTTGATCCGGACGCGACTCCCCGCTTTGCGGACGCTGCCTTCGAGGACGTGACTGACGCCCAGCTGCTTCGCCACCTCCTGCACATCCGGATTTTGGCCCTTGAAGGCGAAGGCAGTGTTGCGGGCGACGACCTCGAGCGCGGAGATTTTGGACAGGTCGGTGGTGATGTCTTCGCTGATCCCGTCGCTGAAATACTCCTGTTCGGGCTCGCCGCTCATGTTCACGAAGGGCAACACGCAGATAGACGCGCGCACCGCCTGGATCCGGGAAGCGGCCGACGCGGGGGTGGGCTCGTTCTCGCCCGTTCGTCCTGCGAGCGCGGTAACGCTTGCTTCGAGCTTGTGCCATCCGGGCGAGCTCGTGTCCCCATGCCAGCCCTTTAGGTCTGCGCACTGGATCTGGTTGAAAGGCATCGGCGGAAGCGCGCCGTCAAGGCTCGCCTGAATGAGAGTTCCGGCTTCTCGCGCGGTATCTGCTTCCGCTCGGACCCAGTGAGACTTGGCGGATTCAGCACACCACAGAACGACCACCGCCTTCGCAGATTTCAGCCGCTCCTCGATTACGTCGGAATAGGCACGATGTGCCGGTAGCTCATCGTCTCGCCAAACGCTGAACCCTTCATCGCGTAGCAACTGCGCAATGCGATGGGCCTCCTCCTCGCTCGGGCGAGCATAGGAGATGAACACATCGCGAGTATCAGACATTGCTCACAAGTTCAGCCATCCGACCAGTGCCATCGATCCTCCTTCGGGCACCGCACATTGCGCCGTTAAGCGTATATCATCAAGCCGGAGGTTAACGGTTGCCACCTGGGCTAGGCTAATGTCCGTTTTGGGTCGAAAGCAGACCTTGCGCTTACGTCTGCTTTGGGTGGAAAGCAGACGTTACGCGCAACTATTGTCGCCAGAGACCGTTGAAGTTGTGTCGCCGGTCATGCTTTGGGCTCTGGCGCTTGAGAGACATCGTGCTCCCGCTCAGCGGAGGAACGCGATGCATGCACTCATAATTGAAGATGAGTCGCTGATAGCGATCAGCATCGAGGAAATTTTGGGCGACTGTGGCTTCACGTCGTTCGACAACGCAACCTCATGCGAGGAGGCGATTGGAGCGGCGCATCTTAAATGCCCAGCCCTGATCACTGCGGACGTCAAGCTAAATCCCGGCAGCGGGATCGAGGCCGTCAACGCAATCTGCAGTGGCCCCCCGATACCGGTAATATTCATCACCGGGAGCCCAAGCGAGGTCGCAAGCCTGATGCCTCACCATCCGCTGATCGCGAAACCCTTCAACAGTGAGACGGTAATGGCGGCCGTAAAGTTGGCTTTGGCAAATATTGAAAAGGCCCCGCAATGAAGATCGCCGACCCCCTGGTTCCAGACGCCGCAACCGCGCTTGGAACGGCGCTGATTGCCTCGTCCAAGGCGCCCTTAGTGTTGCTCGCCGATGACCTGACGGTGATCGCCGCGAGCGGATCGTTTTGCAGTGCATTCGGCATTGACCCGGCGACGGTCGATGGGACCAAGCTCGCCGCCTTGGGCGCGGGCGAATGGCATGTGCCCCAGCTCGACTCGTTGCTTCGCGCGACTTTCGCGGGCGCCGCCGCGATCGATGCCTATGAGATGGACCTAGTTCGAGAAGGCAAAGACACTGCCTGTCTCGTGCTCAATGCGCACAAGCTTGACTATGGCGACACTGAGCAGCCTCGAATCGTGCTTGCTGTCACCGACACCACGTCGGCTCGGTTGGCCGCGAAGCTCAAGGATGAGCTCGTGCAAAGGAACCAGATACTTCTTCAGGAACTCCAGCATCGCGTGGCAAACAGCCTCCAGATCATCGCCAGCGTCCTGATGCAGAGTGCTCGCCGAGTGCAATCCGAAGAGACTCGGACCCATCTTCACGATGCCCATCAAAGGGTCATGTCGATCGCCACTCTCCAAAAACAATTGGCTATGAAGAGCTTAGACAAGGTGGAACTCGGCAAATATCTCAAGGATCTTTGTGCCAGTATCGACGCCTCGATGATCGACGACCAGGGCCGTGTGTCATTGGTTTCCACAGTCGATGATACGGTCACAAGCGCCAATGTGTCGGTCAGCTTGGGTTTGATAGTAACGGAACTGGTAATCAATGCGCTCAAGCATGCCTTCCCCGGTCGGAACCAAAAGGGCCAGATTACGGTCGACTATTTGACGAGCGGCAAAGGCTGGACCCTGACTGTTGGTGACGACGGAAACGGAATGGCGGCCGAGGCTGACGCCAAGCCGGGGCTGGGCACCGGCATCGTTGATGCGCTTGCCAGGCAACTCGATGCCACTGTCCTAGTGGCCGATCAGCGCCCCGGAACGAAGGTATCGGTGGTTCACGCCCCCTAGCGGCTTTCTGCCAGTGGACCGGATAGCGGCTGATCTCAAAATGTCCGCAATGGGTGGAAAGCGGCTGTTTGCCGAGCGACCGACGCTCAATCGCGAAATGGTTTGGCTGCCGAACCTACGACCAACGGATGTTATCGGCGCGTTCCTGGTTTTCGCGTGCCAAACGCGCGCTGGAGCGAGCCTTCGCGTCCGATGTTCGCGCGCCTGAGAATGCCAGCAGGTCCGATACCCATGGTCCAACGGTCAGCGCATCGATCCACATGACCTGCCGGTCTTTGCTGTTGATGGTCATGTCGAGGACAACATTGTGGTCGAGCAGGACCTTGCACGTTCCGAGGCCCCCTTCGATCTCGTCCGGCAGAACGGAGGGGTGCCACTCGGCCTCGATGCGCCAATGGTGGCCGTTGTAGTTCCACGCCGCCCACGGCGACGCTGGATCGTCGAGTCCCTCGATCTCGGTCACTCCCTCGGGTGGTTTCCAGTTTTTGCCTCGCACCTTCGATTTGCCGACCCAAAGCTGCGCCATTTTCAGGAGTTCCGGCACTGCGAGGTTCAATCTCGCTTCGGTGACCCAAAGAGCAGCCTTGACGGCTTTCGCGAGCGCCAACTTGTTGCGCTTGACCTCGGTCACGCTCGCCCGATCACGCGCGCCATCAAGCTGTGTGCCAATGTCCTTGGCTCGGTCAATTTCTGTTCGCTGCTGTGTCAGCGCGCTCTGAGAGGCAGGCACGGACCTGACCCGATTCATGACCAACCAAGTAGCGACCGCAGTAACCACAACGAGCAACACTGACTGGATCATTGAACGGCTCCCCTCGCTTCCGAGGATCGCACCATAGCCACGTTTAAGCGGCCAATCGATCCGAACATCTCGATTGTCACGACCAAGCAGCGCTCCTAGCTGCCTTATGTCGGCAATCGGCCGAAAGCGGACCTAAGCGGCCGATGTCTCGAATGGGTGGAAAGCAGACGTTACAGTGAACTGCTGGTTCGGAACGCGAGCTGCTTACCAGCCGCTGCCGGCAAGAACATTAATTCCGAACGTCCACATCCAAGTGTCGCCCTGCTTCACATACACGGTAGAGCCCCAGATCGGCCACACGTCCTGACCGAAGCACTTACCTTTGGCGGTCCCTCGGAAAGTGAGCACGCCTAAATCGGACGAGAACATCGTCGCCTTCGCGCCAGTGAGACCGAAGCCTTTTACAGCGCAGCCCTCACCGGACCACGCCTTGATCGTCTCGGCGCGGTTCGCAATGTGGTCGCCAAATATATCGATGAACTGGATGTTCGAACCCAAGAGCTCGTCGATGCGCTTGGCGTCGCGATCCCTCCATGCTGACCATACGGCCCGTTCGCGCGCGAGCAGCGCCTGTGTGCCGGCATCGGTGCGGGTGGGTCCGTCGGTCCAAGCATCGCTCGCGACAGGTTTGGTCGCCTTTAGCGGATCCACGATTGTGGACTGTGCGCGAAAGGCGGCCTTCCATTGGTCGCCCTCGCGGACGTAGACCGTCGCCACGTAACTCGCAGGCGCGAGCCGCTTGCCCCCGCAGACCCCGTCCACCTCGGTCCTGTGAGTAAGCACCGCCGCGTCGGGAGTGAGACGGCTGACCTGCTCGCTCGACAATCGGTACGTCGCGATCTGGCAGCCCGATCCGCTCAGAGCCTTCGAGGCCGCGGCCTTGTCCAGCCTTCCGGAAGGGCCCCATCCGACGAATTTATTGGACAAGAAGCCGGCCCAGAACTTTGTTTCACCGGACTTCCACGCCGCGTACGATTGGCCCTCACGGGCGCTGAGCATGCCGGCAAAACTTTGCGTTTCCGTGGGCACGTGTGCCGGCGGCGCCGCGTGTCCGTCCGCGCGCACAAAAACCACAGCGGCCGTTATGCGCGCCAGGGTCTTTGCGAACGCCTTGCCCCTAGGTCTGCCCATAGTCGCGCCCCAGCAATCCGGATGCTTTGGTTTCTGCGACAAAGTTGGCAAGATTACAAATGAGTGAGCGCTGACTAGCAGCCCGCCAACAGTGGACGCTCCCACAACGGCCGTGCTGGCTGGCTAATGTCTGCTTTGGGTCGAAAGCAGACCTTGCGCTTACGTCTGCTTTGGGTGGAAAGCGGACGTTAGCGCGAAGAGGCAAGCTGCCTAATCAGGGTAGGCCAATGCTCTTGGCCACAAAAAAGCCTGCAACGCACGTCGCGACCGCGGCCGATAATGAAGCGTGCAGGAGGTGAAAAAGCACGCTTGAGCAAATTCACAGCAACCGGCTGTCATAGGCCCACTGGAGCAAGGCCTGCCGCTGGCGCGGCCGACAGAACAGATCTCCTGGCTCGCAGCTCTTCTGTACTTGCGCCACATGCCGACGGAACGCGCGCCAGCGGTTGATCTGCCGCTGATCCTCGTCAGGCATGCGCCGCCCGGAATAATAACGGCAATACCATTGGAACCAGCCTCGCGGATCGGCGGGGTGTATCCATCCTTTCGATCTCCATACGGACAGCGGCACGCTCGCGTTCACGCCGAAGTAGTTGAGGGAGCAGTCTCGTGGGCCGGTCGAAAGCTTTGCTCGCTCAAACCAGCTTGAGGGAAACTCGTTCTGGCAGTCGGTCATGTATTTTCCGCAGAACACACCCAGTTCAAGCATTTCATTCGGGGTAAGGTCCGGCACGAAGCGAAAATCGAAGTCCTCACCCATCCGATGCGCGCGGACATAGCGATACCCCTGCTGCATGCGGTCGTTTACCACCACTTCAAGCGGTGGAGTATTATGCTGGCATACTCTCACTGATCTGCTCCCCAGTGGGACTTGAATTGTAGCGCGAGATGCCAATTGTCCAGTCGAAGCATTAGTCTAAAGGGTAACCGCAAAATTTGAAGTCAATGGTCGGGAAACGTGCATGCGCAGCTGGATTTTCGCTTATCTGGGAACCGCGGCCGCTATGCTCGTGCTCGACGGCGCTTGGCTGTCATTCGCGGCCAAGCGGCTTTACCGGCCTTTGCTCGGCGACATGCTTGCCGACGGTTTCCGTCTAGCGCCGGCGGCGTTGTTCTATTTCCTCTACGTTGCTGGAATTGTCGTCCTCGCCGTCGCGCCTGGTCTTACCGCCGGGAAGTGGACGATTGCGCTTACCCGGGGGCTTGTGCTGGGGCTGATCGCATACGGTACCTATGACCTCACCAACCAAGCTACGCTCAGACAATGGTCGGGACTCGTGACGGTCGCCGACATGTGTTGGGGGACGATCCTTACCGGTGCCGCGGCAACCGCCGGATATTATACGGCACGCTGGGCGGCGGCGTAGGGGCGATCGACAGAGCGCAGATTAGCGACGCCCTGGCCAGAGGAAGAAGGCGTTAACGCTCCGCTGGTAGTCGCGGAATTCTTCACCGCGTGATCGCAACATATGCGCCTCGGTAGGTGGGATGCCCGAGACGTGCACGAGGAGCCAGTAAATTAACGCCGGACCGCTGAGAGCGAGCCAGCCCCATGCGAAGCGTCCGCCCGGACCGATGGCGATTATTGCATAGGCGAACCAGCCTAGCCATTCGAAGAAATAATTGGGATGGCGCGACCAGCCCCACAGTCCTTGGTCGGCAACCGCGTGTTTGTTCTGTGCCTGCGCGGCGAATGCGCGTAACTGACGGTCCGCGACTGTCTCGCAAGTCGTCGCGACGACCATGATCGCGATCCCGGCCCAGTCCGACCACGCCGGAAATGGCTGCGGGTTGCGGGCTGCTACGACGATCGAAAGAATGAGCAGGAAGCCGGCTGCAGCCTGGATCTGCAGAAACCACAGCAGCTTGCGGGAGAAATTGTCGCCCCATTCCCGCCTCAACTGCGCATAGCGCGGGTCGTCGCCGCCCTTGAGGGTCCGCTGCAGGATGTGCGTGCCCAGCCGCAGTGACCAAATGCCGACCAGCAAGGCGACGAGCCAGCGCCGGAGCTCGACCCCTCCTCCAACCGGAGCGAGTGCGCCAGCGACCCCGGCAAGTCCGATAGCATAGGACCAGCCAACATCGGTCCAGCCCGAACGACCGGGCTGACGCGCGATGACCCAAGCCAGGGCCATCGCTGCGGCGAGCGCCAGCGCCAAGGCGGCAAGAAGACCGACTAGGCCCATTGGCGGTATATGTTTGCTTGTTCCTTTCGGACCAAAGGCGGCGGGCTCATCCGATGAGCTGATCGATCCGTATCTAAGCCACAACGCTCGAATAGATAGAGCGCCAGCCCGACGGGAGACATAATTTGCGAACTGAGAAGCCGCTCAACATTGCGATCGTCGGGACGGGGATTTCAGGCCTTTCGGCAGCGTGGCTGCTGTCCCAACGCCATAGTGTCACTGTGTTCGAGAGTGACCGGCGGATCGGGGGGCATAGCCACACCGTTCAGGCCCGCGGATTTGCTGTCGACACCGGATTCATCGTCTACAATGAGCGGACCTATCCCAATTTGACGGCTCTGTTCGACCATCTCGGAGT
>JBDTZJ010000159.1:0-4075 GCA_040005255.1 Sphingomicrobium sp. | reverse complement strand
GAACCCAGCGTCTGCACATGCTGCGACAAGCGCTGCGTGCTGAAGGTGGGCGCGGCGGCCAGCGGGGCCGCGGCCAGCACGAAGGCGGTGGCGGCAAGGAAACGCGATTTCGTCATGGTCTCTCCCAAAGCTGTCGCGAGCAGGGCGCGCTCAAAAACATCGCTCCGCCCGTTAGTTAGTGCGGGCGGATCGGGAAAGCCCCCGAAGCGCGCCAAGGCGAGCTTATCGACCCCTTCATCAATTTAATTGGCGTCCTGCGTTCCCTGTCTGTTCATTCGCTTCTCCAATTTTGGCGAGTCAGTTCCGGAAGCCGCGGCACTTTCTGAAACCTACAGCGGCAAAGTCGGAAATTGGCGTGCGGAGGGGCGTTGAATGAGGTTCGTGTTGGCGGCGGCAGCGGCCGCGCTCGGTTGTTTGATGACCTGTCCTGCGCAGGCGCAGAGCGCGGACGTCGAGCGGCTGAGTGCGGCGATGAAGTCCGCGCGATGGACCGGACCGATGCTGGCGTCGACCGCCGAGACGTTGCCGAAAGGCCATTTCTACACCGAGCCTTATTTCTACGATGTGATCGTCGGCGGCGATCACCATCCCGGGTCGAGCGGCTTCTATCAATACGGTCTGCTGGACAACCTCACCGTCGGGCTTCAGCCGAGCTTCGCGACCGCAACGAACCGCATCGGCCGCGGGATGGTGATCGGCGACTTCAAATTGCTCTCACAGTTGCGCCTGACGCATTTCACACCCGAGCATCGGGTGCCGACGATCGCGCTCGTGCTCAATGAGGTGATTCCGACCGGAAAGTTCGATGATCTCGGGCCGTCACAGGAAGGCCACGGCTACGGCGCATTCGCGACCGAGGTCGGCGTCAACGTGCAGCATTGGTTCCAGCTCAAGAACGGCCGGCTGCTGCGTGCCCGCTTCAATGTCCTCCAGCGTTTCTGGAACCGGACCAGCGTCGACGGACGAAGCGTCTACGGCACCGAGGCCGGCTTCCGCGGCCATGCGCGGCCCGGTTCAAGGACAACGCTGATCGGCGCGGTCGAATATAGCCTCACCAACGAGTGGGTCCTCGCGCTCGACGTCGAAGCCGATTTTGCGGGACGCACGACGCTCGTCGGTCGCGACGGCACGGGCGCGGTTGTGCGCACGACGAGCCCGGCGAGCCGCAGCATCGGCTTCGCCCCCGCGGTCGAGTATAACTGGAGCCCGAGCACGGGCGCCCTTTTCGGCGTGTGGATCGTCCCCAGGGGCCACAACACGCCGCCGTCGGTCACGCCGGTAATCGCGATCAGCCGTTTCTGGTAGGCGCAGGGCCCAACCGCTCTGCCGCAGCCGTGCTTCAACCGATGCAGGAGCGTACCAATATGCCGAGCTCCCCATTCGGAGAATGAAATGACCGACATCAGCAAGGCCGGGACCTTCCGCCTCGGCGATCGCGACGTGAACCGCATGGGATATGGCGCGATGCGGCTCTCGGGGTCCCGGCATTTTCGGCCCGCCGAAGGACCGCGAACAGGCCATCGCCGTTCTGCGTGAAGCCGTGGCGAGCGGCGTCAATCACATCGACACGAGCGACTATTACGGGCCGCACGTCACCAACCAGATCATCCGCGAGGCGCTGTCGCCTTACCCGGACGATCTCGTCCTGGTGACCAAGCTCGGCGCTCGTCGCGGTGACGATGCATCGTGGCTTCCCTGGAACGAACCCGACGATCTCGCCCAGGGCCTTCGCGATAACCTCCGCAACCTCGGAGTCGAGGCGATGGAAGTCGTCAATTTGCGTACGGTGGGGTCGGTTGAAGCCCCGACCGAAGGATCGATTGCGGGCCAGGTCGAAGCCATGGCTGAGCTCCAGCGCCAGGGGCTGGTTCGCCATCTCGGGCTCAGCAACGTGACTCGGCGCCAGATCGAGGAAGCGAGGGCGATCACACCGGTCGTCTGCGTTCAGAACCATTACAACCTTGTGCACTGCGAGGACGACCAACTGATCGACTGGCTGGCCGACGAAGGCATCGCTTACGTGCCCTTCTTCCCACTCGGCGGCTTCTCTCCGCTGCAGTCCGACGAACTGTCGGCTATCGCGACGGGGATCGGCGCGACACCGATGCAAGTGGCGCTAGCCTGGCTGCTTCAGCGCGCTCCCAACATCCTGCTTATCCCCGGCACCTCGTCCCTCGCGCACCTGCGGGAGAACCTCGCGGCGGCCGAGCTCGAGCTTTCGAAAGATGTGGTCGCACGCCTCGATCGGATAGGCGAGAAAGTCGCCGCATAAGAAAAGGGCCGGGAGGCTTGCCCCGGCCCTTTCGCTTTCGGGCTACCCGCGGGCTGCCCTGCTTACTCGGCGGGAACAGGTTGCTGCGCGATCGTCGCGGCCTCAACCGCGGCCGATGCCGCCTGCTCGATTAGCGCGGCCACCGTGTCTGGACGGGAAACGTACACAGCGTGGCTGCCGGGAGATTCGCTCACTTGTGCTCCGGCGCGCTGCGCCATTTGGCGCTGAGCTGGAGGCGGAATCATGTGGTCGTCCGTCGCGACGAGATAATATGTCCGTTTCGACTTCCACGCGGCGGTCTTCACTGCGCCTCCCGCCGCCTCGACACCCCACGGAACCTGCGCGTCTGCCATGAACTTCGCCGTCGCAGGGTCGACGTCCGCTGCGAAGGAGGCTGCGAACTGCGCCTTGTCCAGCGCGAGGAAACCGTCCTGCGGGGGAAGGATCGGCGGGACAGACGCACCGGGAGGCGGGTTTGCGATCAGCGTTTGAACCGACTCGCCCGCGTCTGGAGCGAAGGCGGCGATATAGACCAGGCTGCTGACCTTTGGATCGTCGCCGGCCTCAGTGATCACCACACCCCCGTAAGAGTGGCCGACGAGGATCACCGGGTGTTTCGCGGCGGCAATCGCGCGCTTGGTGACGGCAACATCGTCGGCAAGCGAGATTGTGGGGTTTTGGACAATGATGACTTCGTAGCCATCCTTGGTGAGGATGTCGTGGACACCTTGCCAGCCGGAACCGTCTACAAACCCACCATGGACGAGAGCAACGCTAACGGGTTTATCAGTCATTTTTTGGGTTCCTCGATTTGCAGAGATCGGTGCGCAGTTACGAAGCTAGCTTCGGACGCCGCTAGCCGGGACCGAATGGAACTGCTGTTCGGTGAGTCGCCGTTATACTCGCGGGCGCGGAGTGTCGAACGAGAGCGGCCATCTGACTCGCAAAAAAGGGCCGAAAGTTTGGTCCCGGCCCCTCCTTGTTTGGCTTGAGACTTATTCCGCTGCCGGAGCGTCGCCGCTGGCCTTCTTCTTGCCCGCTTTGGGCTTGACCCTTGGCGGCTTGGGAGCGGCGGGGACGATCTCGAACGACGGGGCATTGTCCTTGATGCGGACCTTGACCTCGCCGCCGTTGACCAGCTTGCCGAACAGCAATTCCTCGGCGAGCGGCTGCTTGATCTTCTCCTGGACCAGCCGGCCCATCGGCCGGGCGCCGTAGAGTTTGTCGTAGCCGCGCGTGACGATCCACGCCCGCGCCTCGTCGTCGAGCTCGATGTGCACGTTGCGGTCGGCAAGCTGCAGCTCGAGCTGCAGGATGAACTTGTCGACGACCCGGGCAACGACCGCCGGCGGCAGGTAAGAGAAGGGCACAATCGCATCGAGGCGGTTGCGGAACTCCGGCGTGAACATCTTCTTGACCGCGTCCTCCTGCGCGTCCTCGCGGTTGCTTGCGCCAAAGCCGATACCTTCACGGGCCATGTCGGACGCGCCGGCATTGGTGGTCATGATCAGGATGCAGTTGCGGAAATCGACCGTCTTGCCGTGGTGGTCGGTCAGTTTGCCGTGGTCCATGACCTGCAACAGGATGTTGAACAGGTCCGGGTGCGCTTTTTCGATCTCATCCAGCAGCAGCACCGAATGGGGGTGCTGGTCGATCGCGTCGGTCAATAGCCCGCCCTGGTCGTAGCCGACGTAGCCCGGAGGCGCGCCGATCAGCCGGCTGACCGCGTGGCGTTCCATATATTCGGACATGTCGAAGCGCTGCAGCGGGATGCCCATGATCGAGGCGAGCTGGCGCGCGACC
>JBDTZJ010000158.1:0-4078 GCA_040005255.1 Sphingomicrobium sp. | reverse complement strand
TGTCGGCGCTATGGCCGATGGTGACGGGGATGCCCTCCTTGCGCAGCTTCTCGACAACAGAGCTGTCGGCCAGGTCCGAGCCCTGCACCTTGTAGCCGAGCTGGTGCATCACCTCGGCGATACCCGACATGCCGATCCCGCCAATTCCGACAAAGTGGATCGTGCCGATGTCGGTGCCCATCGCCTTCATCATGCGGGCATCGCTCCGCCGGGAGCCCGAGCAGTCACGCGCGGGCTCAGCGCCGGTCCGACCGCGACCGGGGCGATGCCGTCGCCGATCCGCTCGACGAGGTCGGCAAGGTCGCGCGCGGCGTGGGGCCGACCGACCGACAAGGCGCGCGCCGCAGCATTGTTGAGCGCGACCGGGTCCATCGCCAGCGCTTCGATCTGCCGCGCCAGCACGTCGGGCGTGAAGCTGCCTTGCGCGATCGCGCGAGCGCCGCCGGCTTTGACCAGCTCGCGGGCATTGGCGGTTTGGTGATCGTCGGTCGCCGCGGCGAAGGGGATGAGGATCGCCGGCCGTCCCGCAACGCTCAGCTCGGCCACTGTCGATGCACCCGCCCGCCCGATCACGAGGTGCGCGTCGGCGAGCTTCGACGGCATGTCCTCGATATAGGTCATGAGCTCGGCAGGAATCCCGAGCTCGGCATAGTGCTGGCGCACGCGCTCGATGTCGTCGGGCCGGCATTGCTGGACCACCTGCAGGCGGCGGCGAAGCGACGGTTCCAGCATGCCCAGGCCTTCGGGCACGACCGCGCTCAGCACGCTCGCGCCCTGGCTGCCGCCGGTCACCAGGATCTTGAGCGGCGCGGACTCGTCGAACGCGGGAAATGGCAGCTCGCCGAGGCGCGCGATCTCCTCGCGCACCGGATTGCCGACCAGGACCGCCTTGAGCCGGAATTTCGGCTTGAGCCGGTCGACCTCGTCATAGGCGGTGCCGATTGCCGCGGCTTCTCCGCCAAGCAGGCGATTGACGCGGCCCATGACCGCGTTCTGCTCATGGATCACGGTCGGGATGTCGAGCGCGCTCGCGGCGAGCAGCGCCGGGAAGGCCGGATAGCCGCCGAAGCCGACCACCGCGTCGGGGGTATGCTCGCGGTAGAGGCGCTTGGCCTCGGCGCGGCCGCGAGCCACGGCGCCGAGCGCTTTCAGCCAGGCGATGGGCCCGCCGCCGAGCCGCCCGGCGGGGAGGATATGCACCGGCTCGCCCTCGAACAGCCCGGGAAAGCGCGCGCCGCGCTCGTCGGTGATCAGCAGCATGCCGTGGTTGCGGCTCCTGAGCTCCGCCGCGAGAGCATGCGCGGGAACCATGTGTCCACCGGTCCCGCCGGCAGCGAGCACGAAATTCATGTGCCTAGGGCCTCGCTCTCCCCGCTCCATTTCACGACATAGGGCGAGCGCGTCAGATAGGGGTTCCGGCGCGTGAAGGCGAGCAGCAAGCCCATGCCGATCGACAACGCCAGCATCGAGCTTCCGCCATAGCTGATGAAAGGCAGGGTCATGCCCTTGGACGGGGCGAGCTGGACGTTGACCATCATGTTGATCAGCGCCTGGAGGCCGAACTGGATAACGAGCCCGGCGCCGGCGAGAATCGCGAAGCTGTTATCCTCGTCGAGCAGCTTGATCAGCACGCGGGCGATGATGCCGAGATAGAGCAAGGCGATGGCGAGGCAGGCGATCAGGCCGAACTCCTCGCCGATGACCGAGAAGATGTAGTCGGTATGGGGCTCGGGCAGGCCGAACTTGCGGGTTCCGCCGCCCGGACCCATGCCGAACAGGCCGCCGGCGGTCAGTGTGCGCATCGCATTTTCGGTCTGGAAATTGTCGCCGGTGCCGAACAGGAATTCGTCGATGCGCTGGGTTGCGACGTCGTAGAAGAAGTAAGCGAGAATGATCCCGACCACGGCGCAGGCGGCAAGGATGCCGAGCGTGCGCAGCTTGACGCCGGCGAGCGCGAGCATCGCGATCCACACCGCGCCGAAGATGATCGTCGAACCGAAATCGGGCTGCTTCATCAGGAGGAAGGCGATGACGCCGGTGATCGCCGCCGACAACCAGTAGACCGGCAGCGACTTGTCGCCCTCACGCAAGCTCAGGAGCCAGGCCATGGCGACGACGAAGAACGGCTTCAAAAACTCCGACGGCTGGAGCTGGCCGACGCCGATGTTGAGCCAGCGCACCGCGCCGTTTTTCTCCTCGCCGATTATCGGCACTGCCGCGAGGAGGATCAGGAACAGCACTGCCCCGGCGATCGACCAGCGGCGCAAGCGCTCGCGCGGCATCATCGAAATGCCGATCATCACCGGCACCCCGATCGCGATCCAGGCGAGCTGGCGGTAGAAATAATAGAGTTCGGAGACGTGGACGTTGCCGCCCGAATAGCGCTGCGCGGCGGCGGGCGACGCGGCGGCGACCGCGATCAGCCCGATCGCGATCAGCACGGTGATCAGCAGCAGCAGGACCTTGTCGATCTCCCAGAACCAGCGGCCGAGCGCGCTGGTGTCCGAGCGGCCGTAGCGCTCCGGATCGATGAGCCGGGCCTTCTCCTTGAGCTGGCCGGAGATGGTCTTGATCATAATGCCCCCACCAAAGCCCTGAACTGGTCGCCGCGGTCCTCGAAGTCGCGGAACTGGTCGAAGCTCGCGCAGGCCGGCGACAGCAGCACCGTATCACCGGGCTTGGCATCCGCAGCGGCCTCGCGCACCGCAGCGTCCAGTTTTCCACAGTTTTTCACGGGCATGTGAGGACTTAACAGCTGCTCGAACAGCTCGGCGGCCTCGCCGATCGTGTAGGCCGAGGCGACATGGCCGAATTGCGGCGCGCACTCGTCGAGATTGTCGGTCTTGGCTTGACCGCCGCAGATCCAGCGGATGCGCTCGAACGCGGCGAGCGCGGGCGCGGTGGCGGTCGGGTTGGTCGCCTTGCTGTCGTTGACGAACAGGACGCCGTCTTTCTCGCGGATGCGCTCCATGCGGTGGGGAAGGCCGGGATAGGTGCGGAGGCCTTCTTCGACGATCTGATCGGGAACTCCGAGTTCGTGACAAGTGGCCATGGCGCACGCCGCATTTTGAGCGTTATGCGGGCCTTGAAGCGCGGGCCAATCTCGTTGCTTTTCGACAACTCTCTGAGGATCAACCCAAGCGATGTTGACGTTGGGGACGCCCTCATCGATCACAGCCCGCACGGGCCATGGCTCCGTCAGTACGGCTAGATGACACCCGACGTCTTGCATTTGAAAGAGCCGAAGCTTGGAGGCCTCGTAAGCTTCGAAGCTCTCGTACCGGTCGAGATGATCGGGCGTGATGTTGAGCAGCACCGCGACGTCGCAATCGAGGCTCTGCGTCAGGTCGATCTGGTAGCTCGACAGCTCGAGCACATAGACCCCACCCTCCGGCAATGGGTCCTGGGCGAGGATCGGCAGGCCGATGTTGCCGCCCATCGTCGTCGGCACGCCTGCGGTCTGGAGGATGTGGTGGACGAGCGCGGTCGTGGTCGACTTGCCGTTGGTGCCAGTGATGCCGACGACCTTGTGCGGCGGAAGCTCGGGGCGGGCGCGGGCGAACAGCTCGATGTCGCCGATGATCTCTACGCCGGCGTCGCGGGCGCGCTGGGCGATTGGGTGGCAGTTGAGGGGGAGGCCGGGCGTGACGACGAGGGAGTCGAATTGGGCGAGGTCGGCGGTGTCCAAGTCGACGATCTGCAGCTCCTCCCTGTGCGAAGCATGGGGAGGGGGACCGCTGCCGAAGGCAGTGGTTGAGGGGTTTGGCGCCGACCCCTCCACCATCGAATCTTCGTTCGATGGTCCCCCTCCCCGGACTTTGGCCAGGGAGGAGCGGAGTTCTTGCCGCGCTGCTTCCTTCGCATCCCATGCCAACACCCGGGCCCCGCTCGCGAGCAGGGCCTCGACCGTCGCGAGCCCGGAGCGCGCCAAGCCGTAGACCGCGTAATTCTTGCCGGCGAAGGCCTTGGCCGTAATCACCTGATCTTGAGCGTCGCGAGGCCCGCGAGCGCGAGCACGAAGCTGATGATCCAGAAGCGGATCACGACCGTCGGCTCGGACCAGCCGAGATGCTCGAAA
>JBDTZJ010000027.1:0-13836 GCA_040005255.1 Sphingomicrobium sp. | reverse complement strand
CGACTGGCTCGATTCGCAGGCGCGTGCTCGGGTCGAGGGCGCGATTCGCGGCCTGGCGTGGCGGCGCGAGACGGTCGCCGCGTGGATCGCCTTGCTGTCGCGGATCGGGGGCGAGGCCGACCCCGAGTTCGTCGACTGGCTCGCGGTCGAGCGGGTCGACGGGCGCGAATATGACGTAGCGATCCACCGCCGCTGGCTCGACCCGACCAAGCCGCTGGCCGCGGCAGTGATTGCGCCGGCGGACGGCGTGCTGGTGACCTCCGCCACCTTGCGCGGTGGCGAGGATTGGGCTGCCGCCGATGCACGCACCGGCGCGCTGCACCTGCCGGCGCCGGCCGCGCATTTCGAGGCGGAAAGCCCGTTCGACTATGCGGCCTGTTCGGAAGTGCTGATCGTGACCGACGTGAAGCAGGGCGACATCGCGTCGCTGGCCGGGGCTTATGCCCGGCTGATCGAGGCGGCGAAGGGCGGGACGCTGGGTCTGTTCACCGCCATCCAGCGGCTGAAGGCGGTCCATGCGCGGATCGCCGACCGGCTGGCGCGCGAGGGGCTGCCGTTGCTCGCGCAGCATGTCGACCCGATTGATGCCGGCACACTCGTCGACATTTTCCGCGACGATCCGCACGCCTCGCTGCTCGGCACCGACGCGCTCAGGGACGGGGTCGATGTGCCGGGCGAATCGCTGCGGCTGGTGGTGATGGAGCGAGTACCCTGGCCGCGGCCGACGGTACTTCACGCCGCACGGCGCATGGCGGCACTTCGACAGGCTCAGGATGAGCGGGGCGGCAGCGCTTATGACGATCGCGTCGTTCGCGCGCGCCTCGCCCAGGCATTCGGCCGGCTGATCCGGCGGCAGGGCGATTGCGGGCTGTTCGTGATCTTATCGGCGGCGATGCCGTCGCGGCTGCTCAGGGCCATTCCGCCGGGCGTGCCGGTCAGCCGCGTGCCGCTGGACGTCGCCATTGCGCGGGTCGAAGCACGGCTGGGCAGCGAGGGGAGGCCTGACTCCTCCACCATTGAATCTTCGTTCAATAGTTCCCCTCCCCCAGTCGAGCTGGGGGAGGAATTATGAAGAGACTGGCAATCCTGCGGCACGCCAAGTCGAGCTGGGATGAACCAGGCCTCGACGATTTCAACCGGCCGCTGAACGCGCGAGGGTGGAAGGCGGCGCGGCGTATGGGCCGCGAGCTCAAGCAGCGCGGGATCAAGTTCGACCTCGTGATGTCGAGCACGGCGGCGCGGACCCGCGAGACCATCGACGGGGTGCAGGAGAAATATGATTTCGCGGCGCCGATCGCGTTCGAGCCGCGCCTCTATGGGGCGAGCGAAGCGACGTTGCTGGAACTTGTCCGCGCGTTGGACGAAGCCGTGAAAGCTCCGCTGATCGTCGGGCACAACCCGGGCCTTGAGGAGCTGATCGCCGAGCTCACGCGCGACGACGGCAAAGGCTACCGGCGGCGCGTGGTGGGCAAGTTTCCAACCGGCGCGCTGGTGATCGTGGAATTGCCGGCCAGGCGCTGGGCCGAGGTCGCGCCAGGAAGCGGCGAAATCGTCGAACTGATCGTGCCGAAAGAGCTCGACTAGCCGTCGAGCGCGGCGAGAAGCCGGTCGCGGAGCTCGATCAGGCGGAAGACGTCGACTCCGCCCTGTGGCTCGTCGGGCTCGGGCCCGGCATGGGCGGTTGCAACCGGAATCGCGGGAATCGACGAGCGCTCCGACTCGCCGCGCTCGCGCAGCAGCTTCTGCACGCCACGCACCGTATAGCCTTCCTGGTTGAGCAGGCGGTGGATGCGCCGTGCGAGCTCGACATCGGCGGCGCGGTAGTAGCGCCGGTTGCCGGCGCGCTGCATCGGCCGCAGCTGCGGGAAGCGCGTCTCCCAGTAACGCAGGATATGCTGGGCGACTCCGAGATCCTGAGACAATTCCCCGATCGTCAGGAGGGCGCCGGGATCTTTTGCTCCGGCACTGGCCAAGGTCAGCCTTTCGCGATCCGGTCGCGCATGATCTGGCTTGCGCGGAAGGTCATCACGCGGCGCGGCGCGATCGGAACCTCGATCCCGGTCTTGGGATTGCGGCCGACGCGCTGACCCTTGTCGCGCAGGATGAAGGTGCCGAACCCGGAGATCTTGACGTTATGCCCCTCCGACAAATCGTGGCACATGTGGTGCAGCACGCGCTCGACGAGGCTCGCGGACTCGGCGCGCGACAAGCCGAGCCGGCGGTGCACGACGTCGGCGAGGTCCGCACGCGTCAGCGTGGCGGCTCCGTCGGCATCCTTGGTGACCCGCGCGATCCCGAGATCGGCCATTGAAATTCTCCCGCCCGTGACGGCGCCCCCGCCGTTTCGATTACGCTTTCGTAACGGAAATCCGTCCCGTCGGCAATTCAGCTTCTCGCTGGAAATTCCAAACTTTTCAATACCTGAGCGCCGCGGCGCCCCATGTAAATCCACCGCCCATCGCTTCCAGGATGACAAGGTCGCCGCGTTTGATCCGGCCATCCTTGATCGCGGTGTCCAATGCCAGCGGCACCGAGGCTGCGGAAGTGTTGGCGTGGCGGTCGACCGTGACCACGACCTTCTCCCGCGGCAGCCCGAGCTTCTTTGCGGTTGCATCGAGGATTCGCGCATTCGCCTGGTGCGGCACGACCCAGTCGACGTCGGCCGCGCTGAGCCCCGCGCCTTCGAGCACCTCGTTCATCACGCTCGCCAGGTTGACCACCGCGTGGCGGAACACCTCGCGTCCCTTCATCCTCAGTTTGCCGACCGTTCCGGTCGTGGAGGGGCCACCGTCGACGAACAGCAGGTCGTTATGACGGCCGTCGGCGTGGAGCTTGGTCGCAAGTATGCCGCTGTCGGTCTCTTCTGCGCTCAAGACCAGGGCTCCGGCGCCGTCGCCGAACAGCACGCAGGTGGCGCGGTCCTCCCAGTCGAGAATGCGGCTGAACGTCTCGGCGCCGATCACCAGCGCCTTGCGCGCATTGCCCGAGCGCAGCATCGAGTCGGCGACCGACAGCGCATAGAGGAAGCCAGTGCACACCGCGTGGACGTCGAAGGCGATGCAGTCGTCGATGCCGAGCGCGGCCTGGACCTTGGTCGCCGTCGAAGGGAAGGTCTGGTCGGGAGTGGCGGTCGCCAGGACGATCAGGTCGATGTCGCGCGGCACCAGGCCGGCATGGTCGAGCGCGCGACGTGCCGCGTCGGTAGCGAGGCTGCCGGTCGTCTCTCCGTCGGAGGCGATGTAGCGGTTGCGGATACCGGTCCGCTCGACGATCCACTCGTCGGTGGTGTCGACCGTTTGGGCCAGCTCGGCATTGCTGACCTGGCGCTTGGGCAGCGCGCTGCCGACTCCGGCGACCACGGAGCGGCGCGTCATTCCGCCGCCTCGCCGGCAAAGGCATGCGCGCGGAAATTGTCGATATCGTCGCAGATTTTGCGCGTGATGTCGTTGCGCACCATGCTGGCGGCAACACGGATCGCGTTGGCGACGCCCTTGGCATTGGCTCCGCCGTGGCTCTTCACGACCAGGCCGTTCAAACCGAGGAAGACGGCGCCATTGTGGTTGTTGGGGTCGAGATGGACCTGCAACAGGTTGAGCGCCGGCTTGGACAGAGCGAATCCGGCCTTCGACCGAAGCGAGCTCTTGAATGCGCGGCGCAACAGGTCGGTGACGAAGCGCGCCGTGCCCTCCGCTGTCTTGAGCGCGATATTGCCGGAGAAGCCGTCGGTGACCACGACGTCGACCGCGCCGCGCGACAGCTGGTCGCCTTCGGTGAAGCCGTCGAAGCGGAAGGGCAAATAGTCGGCCTCGCGCAGCAAAGCGGCGGCGTCCTTGAGCTCACCGGTGCCCTTCAGTTCCTCGGTGCCGATGTTGAGCAGCTTCACGCGCGGCTGGGCGATGCCAAGCACGCAGCGCGCATAGGCCGCGCCCATCACCGCGAACTGGACCAGGTTCTGTGCATCGCACTCGGTGTTGGCGCCGAGGTCGAGCATGATGACGTCGGTTTCGCCCAACGTTGGCAGGACCGCGGCAAGCGCCGGCCGGTCGATCCCCGGCATGGTCCTCAGCGCAAGCTTGGACATGGCCATCAGCGCGCCGGTGTTGCCGCCCGACAATGCGGCGTCGGCAATCTGCTCTTTGACGGCATTGACCGCCATGCCCATCGAGGTGGTGCGCGCGCGGCGGATCGCCTGGCTCGGCTTCTCGCTTGCAGCGATGGCTTCGGCCGAGTGAACAATGGTGGCGCTCTCCGCGAGGGCGCGGTGCTTGCCGATCTGTGCCTCGACCTGGCGCTCGTCACCGTAGAAGGTGAAGCGCAGGCTCGGGTCGCGGCGAAGCGCGCGAGCAGCGCCGGTGATCATCGCCGCCGGGCCGGCGTCGCCTCCCATGGCGTCGATCGCGATGCGTGGCCCAGCGGCCATGATGCGGCCGGTCTTCGCTTAATCCTCGGGGGCGACGATCTCGCGGCCATTATAGTGGCCGCACGCGCTGCACATATTGTGCGGCAGCTTGAGTTCGCCGCAATTCGGGCATTCCTGGAACTGGGTCGCGGTCAGCGCATGGTGGCTGCGGCGCATGTTCCGCTTCGACGGCGAGGTTTTTCTCTTAGGGACGGCCATTGCGGCACCTTTGAAACATTCGGGACAACAATAAAAAATGCGACGATCTGCGCCTCATCTCAGCGGGATAACCCGCAGGCGGCGGCCGGATCGTCGCGAACCGCCGCTCCTATAGCGCCTGGAGCGGTCGTTGCAAGGCCGGGCGTCCGGTGCGAGGAAGCAATGCGGGGAGGGCCGCTCATGGTTCCGGTTCCGGTCACGTTGGCAACAGGGGCAGCGGCGGTGTTCGTCAATATCTGGCTCGGGTGGCGGATCAGCCGGCTGCGATACGAATTGAAGGTCACGGTCGGCGACGGGGGCCAGGAGCCCCTGATCAGGCGGATGCGCGCGCAGGCCAATTTCATCGAGAACGCGCCCTTCTTCCTGATCCTCCTGCTTGGCCTCGAGCTATCAGGCGCCAACCTGCTGATATTGGCGATCGTCGCCGGAGTCTTCATCCTGGCCCGAATTGCGCACGCGATCGGCATGGACGGCGGAGACCTGGTGGTGTGGCGGCGCATCGGGATGCCGGTCACCGCGCTTGTCAGCCTCGGGCTCGCGGCCTGGGCGATTGTGTGCGCAGCCGAGCGTTGCCTAGGCCGCTAAGGCGGCGTCGCTGACGAACGGGTTGGTGAGGCGTTCGTGGCCGAAGGTCGACATCGGCCCGTGGCCCGGCACGAAGGCGGTGTCGTCGCCCATCGGCCACAGGCGCGAGGTGATCGAGTGGATCAGCTGTTGCTGATCGCCGTGGGGGAAGTCCCACCGGCCGACCGAGCCGCGGAACAGCACGTCGCCGACCAGCGCCAACGAGGATTCCAGCTGGTGGAAGACCACGTGGCCCGGCGTATGGCCGGGGCAGTGGCGGACGTCGAAAGTCAGCTCGCCGACCGTCGCCCGGTCGCCGTCCACTAGCCAACGCGAGGGCTTGAACGGCCGTCCGGCGATGCCGTATTTCGCGCCGTCGTCGGCCAAGCGGTCGATCCAGTAGATGTCGGCTTCGTGCGGGCCCTCGATCGGCACGCCGAGCTCTTCGGCCAAAATCCCGGCGCTGCCGCAGTGGTCGATATGGCCGTGGGTCAGCAGGATCTTTTCGATCGTGACGCCGGCTTGCGCCGCTGCGGCCTTGAGGCGCGGCAGGTCGCCGCCCGGATCGACGAAGGCGCCACGCATGGTCGCAGTGCACCACAGCAAGGTGCAGTTCTGCTGGAGCGGCGTGACGGGAACGATTGCGGCGCGAAGCGGCGGCTCGCTCATTTGCCGGTGTCGACCTCCGACATTGCCGGCGCCTCGTTCTTCATCGACGCGGCGACCTGCTCGGCCTGGCGCATCACCCGCAGCACGTTGCCGCCGGCCAATTTGGCGAGGTTCGCTTCGGACCAGCCGCGGCGGATCAGCTCGGCGAACACAAGCGGATAGGCCTGCACTCCGGTCAGCCCGTCGGGCGTGAACGGGATGCCGTCGAGGTCGGCCCCGATCCCGACATGGTCGTAGCCCGCGACCTCGGCGACATGCTCGATATGGTCGGCGGCGTTGCTGACGGTGACAGCCGGGCGCGGGTGCGCCGCCTCCCAGGTCTTGAGGCCGGCCTTGACCGCTGCCGTGCTCTCGCGGTGGATGGCCTTCAGGCGCGCTTCTTCGGCGCTTTGCTCGGCGCTCCATTGCCACACGGCGTCGGACAGGAAACTGGGCACCCAATTGGCCATCGCGACGCCGCCGTTGGCGCGGAGCAGCTGGAGAACGTCGTCGGGCACGTTGCGCGGATGGCCGCCGATCGCGCGCGCCGACGAATGGGAGAAGATCACCGGCGCGCGGCTGGCGGCGATCGCGTCCTTCATCGTCGCCAGCGAAACGTGGCTGAGGTCGACCAGCATGCCGATGCGGTTCATCTCGTGGACTACGGTCACCCCGAACGGGCTGAGGCCGTCATATTTGGGATCGTCGGTGGCGCTGTCGGCCCATTCGGTGGTCTGGTTGTGAGTCAGCGTCATGTAGCGCGCGCCGAGGTTGTAAAATTGGCGGAGCGCGGCGAGCGAACCGCCGATCTGCCGCCCGCCCTCGATGCCGATCATCGAGGCGACCTTGCCGGACTTGTGGATGCGCACGACGTCGTCCGCCGTGTAGGCCTGCTCGAGATCCTTGGGGTAAGCAGCGATCATCCGCTTGACGATGTCGATCTGCAGAAGAGTCTCGCGGATCGCGGCGTCGCCGGTGATCGTCCCGTCGATATAGACCGACCAGAACTGGCCGCCGACGCGTCCCTGGCGGAGCCGCGCCATGTCGGTCATCAGCGGGTGGTCGGGCCTTTGGTCGGTGCCGCTGGCGAGCCCGTCGACGTTGCGCTTGTAACTTTCGGCGAGCTGCTCGGCGACGTCGTTATGCCCGTCGATCAGCGGCGTGGCTTTCAAAATGCGGTCGATCCGGGCCTGGATCTTGGGGTCGATCGAGTTGTTGGTCCCTTGGGCGGAAGCGGGTGCGGACAGGATCATGGCGGCGGCGACCAGGAGCGTGGCTTTGATTGTCATGGCCTGGGTTTAGGAACAGCCAGGGGATGAGGCAATCTACGGGCTTGTCCTTTGTCGCCGGGCCGACGATGAACGAGGCAATGAGCGATCTTGAAGAGACGATGCGTTTCGATCCCGAGGAGGGGATCGCCGACCTCGATGCCCACCTCGACCGGTTGAGCGCGTCGGCCGAGGCGCAGGGCTTCCAGTTCGACCGCCATGCCGCGCGCAACGAGCTGCAGGCCGCGACGTTCGGGAAGCGGCGGCCGGCGACCGCGCGGCTTGTCTTGTCCCCGACCGGCGCAATGGCGATCGAGGTCAAGCCGGCCTAGCGCAGCCCTTCAGGCTGCCAGCGGGAAGCTGAGCAGCCGGTCGGACACCGGCACCAGCGCCGCGGCGGTGCCGCCGACCGAACGAAGTATCTCCGGATGATGCGCGTCGAGTCCGCCGGTGAGCGAGCCGAACGCCGGCATGATGAGCTTGCTCGCCGAGGTCACGAAGCAGCGGCGCGAGACCTGGCGGCCGCGCAGGTGAACCCTGAGCTTGGGGTGGAAATGGCCGGAGATCTCCGGCCGCAGCTCTTCGCGCATGGCCTCGTGGCGAAGCATGATCCCGCCCAGCTCGACTTCGTCGGCGATGCGCCCGCCGCAATGGTCGGCGAAGCCCGGGTCGTGGTTGCCGACGATCCAGGTCCAGTCGAGGCGCGACGTCAGGGAAGTCAGCAGCTCGCGCGCGCTCGAGTCGAGGCGGTCGCAGCCGAACCGGTCGTGGAAGCTGTCGCCGAGACAGTAGAGCCGCTTGGCGCCGGCGCGCTCGACCTCGGCGGCGAGAGCGCTCAGCGTGGCGTGCGAATCATAGGGCGGAAGGAACTGGCCGGCCAACGCGAACCAGCTCGCTTTTTCGAGGTGCAGGTCGGCGACGAGCAATGCCTCGCGGGCGGGCCAGTAAAGCGCGCCGTCGGCGCTGGCCGCGAACGTTTCGCCTGCGAACGAAAAGGGAACCATACCGCCGGTCTAACTGCCGGCCGAAGGTCAGGCTAGAGAGAAATCACTCGTAATCCCCGCCCGACGGCGTCGGACGCGGCGGGGCGGCGGCGGTCAGGCGCAGCGCCTCGGCGGCCTCGCTCAGCGACGCCAGCTCTTCCGTCTCGTCTTCCTCGTCGATCCGTACCTTCTGGAGGTTGGTGACGATCGCTTCCTCAAGCTCGCGCGGCTTGACCGTGACTTCGGCGATCTCGCGCAGCGCAACGACCGGATTCTTGTCGCGGTCGCGGTCGATGGTCAGGTCGGCGCCGCCCGAGATCTGTCGCGCGCGCTGGGCCGCCATCAGGACCAGGTCGAACCTGTTCGGGATCTTGTCGACACAATCTTCAACCGTAACGCGCGCCATCAATCGCTCCGCAAAATGTACCCGGATCAGAATTTGGCCGGATCAGGGATATGGGATGTGAGGAAGGCGGCGGCAATAGCTTGCAGGCTTTCGGAAAGTCAACAAAGCTCCACGCGCAGGCAGTCCGGGGGACTGCCGAGCATGGTGCTCCTTGCGACATTTCAAGGCGACAGGCACATCGGTGGTATGGCCGACCAGCTACCCGCCGCCGCCAGGCCCGCGATCCGCGCCGAGATCGCCGGCAACCGGCTCGAGCTGGTCGAGAGCGGCGACGAGCGTCTTGCGCTGCTGCTCGAGCTGATCGGCGGTGCCCGCCACTCGATCAAGATGCTGATGTACATGTTCAATGCCGACCGCGTTGGAGAGCGCGTGCGCGACGCGCTTGCCGAGGCGGCAAGTCGGGGTGTCGACGTGAAGCTCCTGATCGACGGCTTCGGCTCGGACGCCGGACCCGACTTCTTCGCCGCGCTCAATCAGGCGGGCGGGGAAGAATGCGTGTTCAATCCAAGCTACGGCCGCCGCTACCTTCTCCGGAACCATCAGAAGCTGGTGGTGGTCGACGATCAAACCGTGATCATCGGCGGCGCCAACATCGACGACACCTATTTGAACGACCGCGCCGAGGGGCGCTGGCGCGACCTGTGGCTGCGCATCGATGGGCCGGAAGTTGCAATGCCGAGCCGCTATTTCGACACATTGTTCCGCTGGTCGACGCACCGTCGCCCGCGCCTCAACTACGCGCGCCGGCGGCTCGCCGACTACAGCGAATGGCGCGGGCCGCTGCAGTGGAAGTTCAGCGGACCTTTGAGCATGCGCAACAGCTGGTGGCGCAGCATCGGACGCGACATCCGCCAAGGGCACCGCCTCGACATGATCTTCGCCTATTTCGCGCCGCCCGCAGCGATGCTTCGGCGGCTCGGCCGGCTCGGGCGTCGCGGCCGGGCGCGAATCATCACGGCCGCCAAGTCGGACAACAACGCGACGATCGCCGCGGCGCGGCACAGCTACAGCCGGCTCCTTCGCTGGCACGTCCAGATGTACGAATATCAGCCGGCCGAGCTGCACACCAAGCTGGCGATCGTCGACGACGTGGTCCACATCGGCTCGTCGAACTTCGATTACCGCAGCCTCTACATCAACATGGAGGTGATGCTGCGGATCAAGGACGCGGCTTTTGCCGATGCGATGCGCGGCTATGTCGAGCGCGAGCTCGCCGACAGCAAATGGATTACGCCGGACCTGCACAAACGCCGTGCGACCGTGTGGCGGCGAATCAAGTGGGCGTTGTCCCACTACCTCGTGAACATCATGGATTATACGGTCACGCGGCGGCTGAACTTCCGCGCCGAGCGCTAAGACTTGGGCGCTAGGCCGTCGGCTCGCCCGTATAAGCCCAGAACAAGGTCGCCGGGGGCACGTTGACCCATTCGAAGCCGCGCTTGATCGGGGCGAAATAGGGCTTGATGAAATTCAGCACCTTGGGGCTGAACTGGTAGACCAGGAACGCGCCGCCGGGACGGATCACCTTCGCGGTCGCTTCGGCGATCGAGTCGCCGACTCCAGGCGGCAAGGTGGAAAAAGGCAGGCCGGAAAGCACGTAATCGGCAGCGCCGAGATTGCGTTCGGCAAGGATTTTCTCGACGTCGGCGGCCGATCCGGTGACAGTGATCAGCCGCGGATCGTCGATCGACTGCTTGAGGTAGCGCGTGAAATCCGCGTTGGTATCGATCGTCACCAGCCGCGCGTCGGGCGCGAGCCGATCAAGCACCGGCCGCGTGAAGGTGCCGACGCCGGGGCCATATTCGACGAACAGCCTGGTCGTTGCCCAGTCGACTGGACCCAGCATCCGATCGATCAGCACGCGGCTCGACGGGATCACCGACCCGACCATCACTGGATTCTTGAGGAAGCCGCGGAGGAACTGCCACTTGGGGCTCGGCGAGCGCCGATCCGCGCGGCGCGCCAGGCGCCGCGGACCCTTCATCGTTCGCGCAGTGGACGGCGGCATAGTCTCTGGCTCTCCCCTGGACGGCGGCGAGCGTTGGCAAATGGCTCGCCGGAATGCAAGTTTGGGAACGCATGGCGTCTGATTCATGACCGCCTTGATCTGCAAACCGCTCCATTTCCACGACGAAGAGGTTTCGCCGCGGCGGCCCAGCCCCTAAGCCGCGGCGTGGCTTCGATTGCGCGCAACCGCGGCGTCGGCGCAACCGCGCTGAGCCCCGCCCACTTTCTGCTGCTCTATGCGGCGATGCTCGTCGCCGCCGCCGGCAATACCGCGCTCCAGTCGGTGATGCCGGCGATCGGCCGCGAGATCGGCATCAGGGATTTCTACGTCGCCATCGCCTACACTTGGTCGGCAGTGCTGTGGGTGCTGCTCGCGCCTTATTGGGCGGAGAAGAGCGATCATCACGGCCGCAAGACGCTGACGATGATGGGGGTGAGCGGCTTCATCGTCTCGATGACGCTGTGCGGAGTCGCGTTGTTCAGTGGGCTCCAGGGCTGGATCGGGGGAGCCCTGACCTTCTCGTTGTTCGCCGTGTTCCGCGCGATCTACGGCGGCCTCGGTTGCGCGACGCCGTCCGCGACCCAGGCCTATCTCGCCTCCAAGACCCGCCGCAGCGGGCGAGTCGCGGCACTGTCCGCTTTGTCCTCCTCCTTCGGCCTCGGGACGATCATCGGCCCTGCGGTCGCGCCTTTGTTCGTGCTTCCGATCGTTGGGCTTGCCGGGCCGTTGTTCGCTTTCGCGCTGATCGGGCTAGCCGCCGCCGCCTCCGTCGCACTGTGGTTGCCGAACGACCGCTACGGCCGGCGCGTCGGCCATGGCGCCGCGATGAGCTACCCCTCGCTCGCCAGCCCGCCGACCGGCGCCAGCGTCACCGCCGCGACCGCGCCGCACCGACACAAAAGGCTCAGCTGGAAGGACCCGCGGATCCGGCCGTGGATCATCGCCGGCGTTGTCGCCGGCCACGCCCAGGCCGCCACGCTCACCTGCATCGGCTTTTTCGTGATCGACCGGCTCCGCCTGACGGCAGCGGGATCGGAAGGGCCGATCTCGATCGTCATGATGGCCGGCGCCGGTGCGACGCTTGGCGCACAATGGGGGCTGATCCCGCGTCTTGGCCTTAAGCCCCGATCGCTGATCCTGTGGGGCGCGCTGATCGCCGCTGCGGGCCTGATCGGGACCATGCTGGCGCAGGACCTTTACGGGATCACCACCGGCTTTGCCGCCGCGTCGCTCGGGTTCGGCTTTACCCGGCCCGGCTACACCGCCGGCGCATCGCTTGCCGTGCCGCTGGCGGAGCAAGGCGCGGTCGCCGGCGTCATCACCTCCGCCAATGGCATCAGCTACGTGCTTGCGCCGGCGCTCGGCATCGGCCTTTACGGCTGGCACCACGATTTGCCGTTCGCGGCGTTCGCATTGCTACTCGTCGCGTTTGCCGCGGCCGGGCGGCGCCGCCTCGCCGATTAGGGCTTCCCGCCCTCCTTGGGCCGGAGCATCCCCGGAAGCACGAAGCCGATGCCGCCCAGCGGCCGCGTCGCCTCGCTCTTCAGCGTTTCCTGGATGCGGTCATATTCCTCGAGCATCTCGGGCGTGACCGAGGCCCGCGTCTCGCCCAGCGCCACTTCGAAATCGGCCATGCTGACCTTGGCGGTGTCGAGGCCGCGGCGCAGCGCGGTGAGGCCGGCGCGGCGAACAAGGTCCTCAAGGTCGGCGCCGGTAAAGCGGTCGGTCCGCTGCGCGATCTTCTCGAGGTCGACATCGTCGGCGAGCGGCATGCCCTCGGTATGGATGGCGAGGATCCGCCGCCGTCCGGCGGTGTCGGGAATGCCGACATAGATCAGCTCGTCGAAGCGGCCGGGGCGGAGCAGCGCCGGGTCGATCAGGGTCGGCCGGTTGGTCGCGCCGATCAACACCACGTTTTGGAGCTCCTCGAGCCCGTCCATCTCGGACAGGATGGTGTTGACCACGCGCTCGGTGACCTGGGGCTCGCCGAGGCCGCCGCCGCGCGCCGGAACCAGGCTGTCGAGCTCGTCGATGAAGATGATCGTCGGCGCCACCTGGCGCGCGCGGTTGAACAGCCGGGCGATCTGCTGCTCGCTCTCGCCGTACCATTTGCTCAGAAGGTCGGAGGATTTGGTGGCGATGAAATTCGCCTCCGCCTCACGCGCCGCCGCCTTGGCAAGCAGGGTTTTGCCGGTCCCTGGCGGGCCGTAGAGCAGGAAGCCCTTGGCCGGCCGTATGCCGAGTCGGCGGAAGGCCTCGGGGTGTTTCAGCGGCAGCTCGACGCCCTCGCGGAGGCGGTCGCGGGCCTTGTCTAACCCACCGACATCATCCCAGCGGATGGTCGGCGCTTCGACCATCACCTCGCGCATCGCCGAGGGCTGGACGCGCTTCAGCGCATTCTCGAAATCCCGATCCTCGACTGACAGCGCATCGAGAACCTCGGTCGGGATGGTCTCGTCCGCGAGGTTTAGCTTGGGCATGAGCCGCCGGACCGCCTCGAGCGCCGCTTCGCGAGTCAAGGCGGCAATGTCGGCGCCGACGAAGCCGAAGGTCCGCCGGGCGAGATCGTCGAGGTCGACGTCAGCGGCGAGCGGCATGCCGCGCGTGTGGATGCCGAGGATCTCGCGCCGGCCGGGCTGATCGGGAACGCCGACGACGATCTCACGGTCGAGGCGCCCGGGACGGCGCAGGGCCTCGTCGAGCGCTTCGGGCCGGTTGGTCGCGGCGATGACCACCGTGTTCTGCCGGGGTTCAATACCGTCGAGCAGGGTGAGCAGCTGCGCCACTAGGCGCTTTTCGGCCTCGCCGGTGACCTGGCTGCGCTTTGGTGCAATCGAATCGATCTCGTCGATGAAGATGATCGACGGCGCGTTCTGTGCCGCTTGCTCGAACAATTCGCGAAGCCGCCGTTCGCTTTCGCCATAGGCCGAGCCCATGATCTCCGGTCCGGCGATGTGAAAGAACTTGGCCGCGCTTTCGTTGGCGACGGCGCGGGCGAGCAAAGTCTTGCCGGTGCCGGGCGGCCCGTGGAGCAGCACGCCCTTGGGCGGGTCGACGCCGAGGCGCTGGAACAGCTCGGGGTGGCGGAGGGGCAGCTCAACCATTTCGCGGAGCGCATCGATCGTATCCCGCATGCCGCCGAGGTCGTCATAGGTGACATCCGCGCGCCGCGGGCCGTCGCCGCCGCCATCGCGCGCGGTATATTCCGGCAGCAGCTCGACCGCCGTCTTTTCGTCGATATGGACGATGCCCTTGGGCGCAGACGATACGACCACCAGCCGCAGCTCCTGAAGCGCGAAGGCGGGGGCGTTGAGCAGCTGGCGGATGTTGTCGGGCATGTC
>JBDTZJ010000157.1:0-4096 GCA_040005255.1 Sphingomicrobium sp. | reverse complement strand
ACTCTGGAATCTGGATCTCGCCTTTGCCGACGTCGTGGCGACGTCGAGCGATCCGCGACTTGGCGCGATCCGCCTCGCGTGGTGGCGTGAGCGGCTCGACGCGCTGGACACGGACGCCGATCATCCCGCCGAGCCGCGGTTGCAAGCAGCCGCGAACGAACTCCTGCCGCGCGGGGTGACCGGCAAGGAGCTGGCGCGGCTCGAAGACGCGTGGCTCCCGCTGATGGAGCCGTTTCCCTGGGGCGAAGACCAGGCTGAGGGGCTGAAGCTGCGCGGTCGAATCCTGTTCGGAATTGGCGCCCGCTTGATGGGGCAGGCCGCAGATGCGGCCGAGCAGGCCGGCGCTCTATGGTCGCTGGTCGACGGAGCGCATCATTGCAGCGATACGCAATCGCGGAATTTTTTGAGGCAGCGTGCGGTGGCCGTTCTCGCCGCAACCCGCACGCCGATGCCGCGCGGCCTGCGCGGGCTGACGGTGCTTGCCGCATTAGCCTCTGCCGACCTCCTCCGCGAAGGAAGCGGCCTCAAGCGACTGTCGGCAGCCGTGAAGCATCGGCTGATGGGTAGTCTGCCCCACGGTTGACAGGAACGCCTCCACTCTGGAGGTTGCGTCTGTGCCGAATCTCCTCGTGACAGGAGATTTGCCTTGCTGCGTTTTCTCGCCGGCGCTGCCGCCTGCTTCCTGCTTCTCACTGGCGCTTTCCTGGTCTGGCAATCGCGCGCCGCCCGAAGTCCCGGCCTGCCGGACGCGCCGCCGGCGCGGGCAGCTTCGTTGTTCGGCTCCGCGACCCCGCTCGAGGCGCCTGAAGCCAGCGCCAAGACGCGCGAGGAGAAACGCTTCGCCCGCTACGACAAGAACAAGGACGCAAAGGTCCAGACGGACGAATATCTTGCCGCTCGTCGCAGGAACTTCGACAAGCTCGACCTCGACCACAATGGCGCCCTCGGGTTCCAGGAATATGCCGCCAAGGGGATCGAGAAGTTCAATGCCGCGGGCGGTCGCAAGGGTTGGTTGTCGCCCGCGGAATTCGTCGCGACCGCACCGCCCCCGGCGAAGCACAAGGCGGCGTGCAGCTGTAACTCGAGGGCTCCCGAGGCGGCGAGCGCCGACGATAACGGCGACCAGTAGATTCCTCCCCATCTCGATGGGGGCGCCAGTTACCCCTCCACCAGCTCCGCTGGTTCCCCGCCCCACGATTTCTCGTGGGGAGGAAGCTTCTCCTGCCATTCGGCCAGGGCGCCGCGAGCACGATCGGTGTAGGCCTTCTTCCGGTCGGCGCGCTTCAATCGGCCCTCGATTGGCGGCATCAGGCCGAAATTGACGTTCATCGGCTGGAAGGTCTCGGCGTCGGCGCCGCCGGTGATGTGGGCGAGCAGCGCGCCAAGCGCGGTCTCCGGGGGCGGCGGCGCAAGCGTCTCGCCCCGCAACTCCGCCGCAGCAAAGCGGGCGGCAAGAATCCCGACCGCGGCGCTTTCGATATAGCCTTCGCAGCCGGTGATCTGACCGGCGAAGCGGATGTTCGGCTTCGACTTCAGGCGCAGCTCGCTGTCGAGCAGCCGCGGCGAGTTGATAAAGCTGTTGCGGTGGATCCCGCCCAAACGTGCGAACTCGGCATTTTCGAGGCCCGGGATATTGCGGAAGATCCCCACCTGCTCGCCATGCTTCAGCTTGGTCTGGAACCCGACCATGTTCCACAAGGTGCCGAGCTTGTTGTCCTGGCGCAGCTGGACGATGGCATAAGGCCAGCGGCCGGTGCGCGGATTGTCGAGGCCGACCGGTTTCATCGGGCCGTAGCGCAAGGTCTCTGGGCCACGCTCGGCCATCACCTCGATCGGCATGCAGCCTTCGAAATAGGGCGTGTCCTTCTCCCACTCGTGGAACGGCATTTTCTCGCCGTCGACGAGCGCCTGGACGAAGTTTTCGTACTGCAGCTTGTCGAGTGGACAGTTGACGTAATCCTTTCCTCCCTTGTCCCACCGTGCGGCCATCCAGGCCTTGTCCATGTCGATGCTGTCGCGATGGACGATCGGCGCAATCGCGTCGAAGAAGGCGAGGGCACCTTCGCCCGTCTCCTGGGCGATCGCTTCGGCCAGCCTGGAGCCGGTGAGTGGCCCGGTAGCGATGATCGTCGGATGATCGGGCAAAGCGTCGATACGCTCGCGCACGACGGTGATTTTCGGGTGCATTTCGACGGTTTGAGTGACCTCGGCAGCAAAGGCATCGCGATCGACGGCGAGCGCCGAGCCGGCGGGCACGCGGTGCGCATCGCCGGCGCGCATGATCAGCGAATCCAGCGCGCGCATCTCCTGGTGGAGGAGGCCGACCGCATTGTGCTCGGCATCGTCCGAGCGGAAGCTATTCGAGCACACCATCTCCGCAAGGCGGTTGGTCTCGTGCGCCGGCGTCATGTCGCCGCCGCCGCGCATTTCGCTCAGGCGGACGCGGAAACCCGTCTCGGCGAGTTGCCACGCGGCCTCGCTACCTGCGAGCCCGCCGCCGATGATGTGGACGTCGAAGGACATGGCGGGCTGTTAGTCCGCCGCTGCCGGAGTATCCAGCATTCACCTGTTCGCTTGATTACATCAGCCCGGTGTTCGGAACCGCGCACGCGCTTGCTGGTTTCCGGTCCGCGACAAAAACGCGAAATAAAGGGAGAAGGGTCGATGAGGAAATTGGGGATCCTGCTCGGCGGAGCGCTCACGCTCGCCGCTTGTGCGCGCACGCCGCCACCGGTCGATCTCAACAACCCGCTGTTGGCGCCGGGCTTCCTTGCCCAGGCCGGCAGCGCCAACGAGTTCGAGATTGAATCGAGCCAGCTTGCGCTCCAGTCGTCGCAGAATGCCGCGGTGCGCAATTTCGCCAACGTGCTGATCAGCGACCATACGCAACTTGGGCAGCAGGTCGGCGCTGCCGCCATGTCGGCGCGCCTCCAGCCCCCGCCGCCAACGCTGTTGCCGGCGCAGCAGGCGATGCTCGATCAGTTGCGTGCCGCGGGCACCGGCTACAGCTTCGACCAGGCGTTCCAGCAGGCGCAGATCAGCGGGCACCAGCAGGCCATCGGGCTGATGCAGAATTACGCGACCAGCGGTGACGTGCCGGTGTTGCGGACGACCGCGGGCAGCGCCATTCCGATGATGCAGCGGCACCTCGCGATGGCGCAGTCGCTGGTGGTCACGCCGCCGCCGCCGCCACCACCGCCGCCGCCACCTCCGCCGCCGGTCCGGCGCTCGGGCGAGCGCGGCTAAAGCACGCGCTTGATCGGGAGGGCCCGGCGGCGACGCCGGGCCTTTTCGATTCAAGCGGTCGGCAGGTCCCCCGCGGCGGTTTCGCTTTCGAGCAACGCCTCGATGTCGGGGATCGGGCGCCCGCTCATTTCCTTGTTGACGGTGCAGACGATGCGCTTCTCCACTTCCTTGTGGAGCGCCTTGCGCAGCGTTCCCAGCGCCCTGGGCGGAGCAATGATCGCCAGCGCATCGAAATCACCTCGCAGCACGCGCTTCTTGAGTTCGTCGGCCGCGTCCTTGATCCAGCGGTCCTCTTCCTGCTGGTGGAAGTCCGTTTCGTCCATTGCCGGGCGACCGTAGCCCCCGCTCTGCTTCATCGTTCCCGGTGCGTCGGTATGATAGTCGCGATCCTTGCGGTCCTTGCGCTCCTCATGCGCCTCGGTCCTGAGATCGATCTGGTTCTCATCCCCATGATTGCGGAAGAACAGCATCTTGCGGCCGTCGGCGACGAGGACCAGCGCATCGTGGGGAAGGGGCATGATGTCAGTTTCTCCTTTAGCGTGAGTGAGGAGAACGCGGGCCCGTCCTAGCAGGTTTCAGCGGCTGGTCGCACGGAGAACTTACTCCGGCTCCGGGTCCGCCGGCCGATCGAGCTCGCTTTCGCCGATGGTCGCACCTTCCTCGGGCGCCAGTTCATCGCCGCCGTCGATCTCGATCTCTTCTTCTTCCGCTTCGTCGATCTTCGCCACACTGACGACATGCTCGTCCTCGGCGACGCGGAAGATGGTCACACCCTGGGTGCTGCGGCCCATCACGCGGATGTCGCCGACGGTCGTGCGGATCATCTTGCCCTGGTCGGTGACGAGCATCA